>JBLHVW010000078.1:0-16715 GCA_047628775.1 Salibacteraceae bacterium
TGGATTCAAAAAGCCTTAGATTTCAATCCAATGGCCGTTGCAAGTAAAAGCAAGAAAAAGAAAAAATGATTCTTAAAGGACTAAATCTTAATTGGAAGTCGTTTCTTGTTTTGTTGTTGATTTTTTCGGCTTCAGTGGCAATGCGGATCCCAAATATGGACCGGTCATTATCGAAACACCACGAGTTTGTAACGGCAGTATCCCTTCGTGTACTTCAAGTTTGGGACCAAGAAGGAGGAGCAGCATTCAATTTTGTACCCGCCATGAATTATAAAGGCGGTGCAAACAAATTCATCAACAACCATGCGAGTGCTTCGGACGGAATGATGGATGCCAAAGGGAATTATTATTACGTTTCTCATCCGCCACTGGCCTATATCATACCTCATTTTGTTTTCAAAGCGCTGCGTGTAAAACCATCTGTTTTTGGATTGCAGATCTTTCACTTATTCATCAATTTTCTCACGGCGATATGTATCTATTTGATTGTTGTTTCGATGAAGCCAAATAGGGCACGACCGGGTCTTGAGAAAACGGCATTGTTGGCGTTCATTCTTTACGTTTTTTCTTCCGCAGTCCTTTGGTTTCAGATGAATACGTACATGAGCGATATGCTCGTTCATTTCTTCTTTGTCGTTGGGGTTCTTCTTGGGCAGAAATGTTTGAAATTCCCTTCAAGTAACAGGTGGCGGATTCTATTTGCAATCAACTTGCTTTTGATGATTTACACATCTTGGTTGGGTCTGTTTTTCGCTTTTACATGTTTCATTGGTGGTATTACGATTTGGAGAGAACAAAAGGGGATTCAATTCGCACTTTACAGTTCCATCACGTCGATTCTGGCTCTAGCTTTGGTCTATTTTCAATACAGTTCAATCAACGGAAGTGAAGCCTTTTTAGAGCATCTAACGCAACGGCTGCATGTTCGCGGAAGTGGAATGGGAGGAAGGTCTGGTGGCGTTATTGAAACAAAATTCAGTGAAATTGGCGCTATTCTGGTTAATTACGGTTCGAATTATATTTCTCTCATCTTGGCTGTTCTGCTTCTATTTGGTTTGAGGTTCAAAAATTCTTTAGCGAAGTCACGAGAAATCTCTGATTTTTTAGCTTTTGCATTGGCTCCAATTTTAATTCTTCATTTGGCGTTGTTGAATTATTCGGGACATGATTTCACTACATTGTATGCGAGTTGCGTCCTTTCTATTGGATTGGCCTTTTTACTTGAGAGTTATTCCGATCGGCTCAAGTATGTGGTTGTAACTGCTGTTGTGGCCGTTTCGATTGGAGCTTATTTTTATATAAATCCACCGGGTAACATTTCATTAAGTGGCGAACGTTACGACGTGAGTATGAAGATTGGTAAGGGGATTAAAAAGGAAGCCAAGGCGAATGAGGTTGTTTATTTAATCTCCGATGCTTACGATCCAATGATTGTGGTTTACGCAGAAAGGAATATCGTTCACATTGCAACTAAGCCGACAGGAGTATTACCCAAAATAGAAACAAAAGGGCCATATATCGTCTTTTTTGAAAAGGAAGGAAAGATAACGCACAAAGAACACTTTGTAGGATTGCCTTGAGTTTAGTAATGATTTAGTAATAATTATGCCCATAGTATACCAGACCAATAATTTCTCATCTCCTGAAAAATGGATAAAACGTATTGCGTTTACTTCAGGATTCGTATTGTTATTAACTTATACATTGACTCATTTTGAAGGGGGTACGCCCAAAAATTTCTTAATAATATCTTGTGTTTACATATTTATAATTATCGCCGGACAGTTTGATGAATTAACTATAACTGAAAGCGAAATAATCATTCAGCAAAAATCAATAATCCCATTTTTGAAATCGAAAAGAATTGTACCATTTAACAAAATTCAATCTGTAAAGAAAAACTCAAATTTCATTCATAATGATGGACATTGGTTTGTCTTTCTTCATAAAAGTGATAATAATTTGGAAGTAAATTTAATTGATGGAACCTGTGAATTAATCGATGGAAAATTACACCCCAAAGGTATCAGTGGACTAAAAGAACTCTTAGCTTTGGATAACAATGAATAATGGTATACTACAATCCGCACCTTTACACAATTCGGACTTCTGCTTCGAAAGATCACGTATCGGTTAAATATTCTTTTCTTGTATATTTACTCATTACAACTGTGAAGGACTCAAACATACGAGCTCTCAAAGGTTAGCCATAATAGAATGAAATACTCAAATGTCATCTTTGCTGCAATTTCAATAGTGATTTTTGGATGTACTATAAATGCCAATAACCATGAAATTGTTTCGCTAAAAGAAGAAACAACTCCGCAAAACAAGATTCAGGAAAAAGCTGAAGAAGAACCTAATATTCCTTTTGAGGCATTCGCTTACGATTATTCGATTAATTCAAATTATCGGTCTGAACATACAACCTTCCCTTTACTTATAATAACTAATGGCGATACGTTGATGGAGAAAAAGGAGAACTGGAGGTCTAATGATTTATATTTTGGAATTGAGTTCAGTTGTCTTATTTATGACGATTCAATAATCCATGAAAATAGATCGTTTTATAATTCTATTAATGAAAACTCAGTAAATGTGAGGTATTTCAATCCGTTGGACTCAAAAATTCGTTGCTTCAATTTTGAAAGGCAAAAAGGAAAATGGTCACTGACAACCGTTGAGATTGATGAGCTATCCACTTTATCAGATGAATCCTTTTTTAAATTCATTGCTAAATATGGTTTTAATACCTCTTTTGCGAAGAGCCGAATTTTAGATAGTGCGACCTATACTGATCGCGATGAGGAAGATATGTCGGAAAAAACGGCATTATTTAATTTAGAAAACATTAGAGAGCAAAGTTATTTATTTAAAAAAATCTATTTGCCAAAAACATTGGATTGTAAAGATCGAATGAGCCTTTATATCAAAGGTGAAGGAACTGGATATAATGAGAAACTTTATTTTGAAAAAATCAACAACGAATGGTACTTGACGAAGGAAGTTAACCTTGGTATGTAATAGTTTTAAAACGTGTAAAGCTTTGTGTCGAAAATTGTGATTTTGGAGAGTTGGTACAAAATCCAGCCGCCATTAAGAAAAGGACTTACAGACTTGTATCCAGCCTCCTTGTTTCTTAGTTTGAACCTACATTCGTCCCTTCAAACTCTACCGCTTCATCATAAACTGAAATCAAGTCTTTCAATTCATAAATGTTTCTGTACCCATAACCGTACAAGTTGATGTAAGTCGGAATGTTCAACGCCATTGTGATTCCAATTGGATCGGCAACGAAGTCGAAGTCAAATTCTTTTGAAGAAGGCGTATAGCTCTTCGTTGGAAAAGAAATTTGATCATTTAAAAAGTTATTGTTGCAATAGATAATCACATTCATGTCTTTATCTGGAATGATGCGTGATAATGTTGCTTGGGTGAAATCCGCGAAAGTTAAATGAACGGCTCCTTTGATGTGCTTTGCATCGTACATTGCCTTTGATCGGGTGTCCAGGATGATCGTGTTTTTAGCTTTGCTCAACTCAGCCATTTTTTCAAGAGAAATCATTCGTTCTGCACGATGTGCCTCAACTTCTAGAACCAGTTTTTTGAAAACGTCATAATCTGCAAATGAAGCATCTCTCGAAAGCGTGTCTTGGGCAAAAGAAGTAGAAAGAATAAAAATGGAGACTAGAAGTAAAATGGAATTGTACATAAAGCTCATTTTTTTTTAGTGTTCTGAGCTTCTGTACAGCGCCGGTGATCTTTCGTTCAAATTGTTAGAGAATAGAATTTAGACCGTCCTTTGAACTTTAGGATTCAATCTAACTTCAATGAAACCATTATAAGTCTAGTATCTAAATTCTAATTACTCTCAATAAAACCTAATCACAAATCCGGCCTTTATGCTCTCCAGAATTGAAATTAGCATCAAGAACTTTCATCTCCTCCAACAATTCTGCTGAAGGTGGTGTGTTTTGCAAATCCGCCAAACTTGGTTGTCCAGCATCAACCCACGCAGTATACCAAATAGATCCTACGGCTAAAATTGCCGCTCTTAATCGGCGTTCAACCATTCCATTCATCCTACGGTGGTATTCCTGAGAAAATTCATAGGAGTAGACAGAAACCGTTCTGTTTCCTCTTTGCTCAAAGCTATATTTGGCGTCTGGATCCATATCTGCAGTAACTTCTAATTCAAGTTTGAAAACCGAATCAACAGCTAAATGTGACGCTTTAACGGCATCCCAGATAAAGTCTTCGATGTTATCAATGTATTTTGCTTTGCCAATAAAGTAATCGTAATCTTCACTGTTAATTTCAACGAGTCTGCTTTCCCAAAGGCCGTGAATTCCTTTTTGATTGGTCATTTGACCGTTGTAATTTTCTGTCGTATGAAGCGGAACATGTGCATCACCAATATAATGTCCGATATCGGCAGAATACTTTAAGATCAAATCAACGTTTTTACTTTCAAAAGCTCTTTGAAGCCTGTACTTCATCACTTTTATATGCCACGGAACAATTCCGTATGCTTGCAAGGTATCTTCCGTAAATTTTTCAATAGCATCGTCCCATTTTTTAGGAACAACGGCAAATGGGTCCTCGCCTGGCTTTATGTAATGATCAATATCAATGTAATGCCGCTGCGCTTCTCCATCAACAGCGTATCTTCTTTTATCAGGGTCTACCGCGTGTTCAGTAAGGTATTCCAAATGTTCTTTGAAGAATCCAAACATTTCAGGAGGAAGGGTGAATGTGGCAACCCGATTAATCCGTTTGTGACCGAAAAAACCCCATTTCTTACTCGATGAGTTCACTTCTTTTCGCTTGTTCTCACTACTCACACTGATTGCAAGAAGTAATGGTAGCGTTAAAAGAAGTACGATTCTAAATTTTAACAAGTTTACCATCTTTCAATATCGGAATAACTTTCGACGTATTGGGTGTTAAGCAATATTTGATATCGTCGTTGAGGTTTAAATTTTTCAATCTTCTTCTGTGAGAACTTGATTTCAGATAGCCCAATGGATTATCCCATGCCGATAAGTACAAATATTTAGCAGCAATTGAAGAATCTTCATCTGATGTGAATTTTCCAGTTCCCAAAAGATAATCTGAAATCGCACCTGCACAAATGGTGTCTTCAAGATTGAATTTATCTTGCCAACCGGAACAAAGACATAATGTGTTTTTGTTTTGTTCCTCAAGCCATTTACAAAGAACATCCAAGTTTAAAAGCGAACCAACAACGACCGTGGGAGCATCGCTGGCCATTGCCAAAGCGCGTGTTCCATTGGTTGTAGAAAGAACAACTTCCTTTCCTTTTAATTCATCTTTCATATAAGAATAAGGAGAGTTTCCAAAGTCAAATCCCTCCACAATTTGTCCCATGCGCTCTGCACCGACAAGATACCCCTTGTCCTGATATGCCTTAGCTTCCTCAATGGTCGCAACGGGAATTATTGATTTTACGCCGTTGTCGAAGGCAGCGCATATTGCCGATGTTGCTCTTAGAACGTCAATAACGACAACAATATCGTATTCTCCTTTGAAGTACTCATACTCGCTCGGAGTAAAACAAACTTCGATGTGCTTTCTTATATCCATAGAACGAAATTAATAAATCAGAGGTTTGTTTTTTAATAGAACAATAAATTAAATGAACTATTGAGTGTTTAATTCTTTATTGGCTCAGTAAATCTGCTAATGTAAGCAGTATTTGTTTTTAAAAAAGAGCACATGTATCTTGTAAATCAAGTAAATGTGACATTGACTTTCATGAATAAATCAACTAGGTTTGATGCGACACTTTAACGCACATTTATTCATCCTTCAAAATATTAAAAAATGGGATATTACAGACTTTTTATGGGATCAAACGGAGCGTATTATTTTAGCTTGAATGCAGAAAACAATCAAGTTATTTTGCAAAGCGAAGGATATACAGCAAAAGCGAGTGCTGAAAACGGAATTGAATCCGTAAGAGAAAACTCTAGCGATGAGAGCCAATTCGATAGAAGAGAATCGAACGATGATCAATATTATTTTGTTTTGAAAGCAAGGAATGGCGAAATTATTGGTACAAGTGAAATGTACCGCCAAATGGCAGGAATGGAAAATGGAATTGATTCTGTAATGAAGAATGGGCCGGATTCACCTGTTAGAGACGAAACATAATAGTACGCGAACCGAGTTCAAGAGCGTTTCATTTTGGTTGATTTCCAAAGGGGCGCTCTTTTTTTTCTGAAAGTTAGATAGCTACTGCGTTCTTCGAATACGATAAGGGGAAATAGGTATTGAAGAATCAATGGTTGATGTCTAATTGCATTTTTTTAGGTATTTATACGGTCATTTTTAAGTATATGTTCCTGTGGGATTTACTTAAAAAAAGTATATGTTTGATAGAACCAAAACTATTCACATGAAAAAAGCAATTCAACTTACTGGAGGATTATTTATGATCCTATGCGCCTGCTCTGAAGATAAAGAAGGAATTACAAAAGAACTCGATCAATTGGAATTAAACGGATTTGCAGCAGTTCCAATGCCAAACAGGCTTATAACGGGAGACGCCTTCCCGACAGATTCAACGAAAATACTTTTTTGGGCCGACAATTCACATGTTGTAAATCATCTGGAAACAAATGTTGATATTATTGACCATGGATGGGCTATCTGGGATGCACTTACAGAAATGACCGATGAAAAACACGACGGTCAACAACTGAGAAGGTTTGATACTTGGTATTCGCCTGATGACATTAAAGAAGCATATTCAAGAAGAGGCGAGAGCAAAGCTGTGAATTTGAAACATGTTCAACGTAAAAGAGGGAAATTAAAAACTCCAGGCCAATTTCATCAAGGTACCAATACGGAAGCGTTGACAAGTCACGAGGCTGGAATTAAAGTAATGGTGAAGTTTGATCCAAGCGCCGCTCAGCATATTTACGATAATGATTTGCTCTATGAAAAAACAATAAAGGGAATGCTGAAAAATGGTGAAATTGCTAATATTCCAGACTTCCCAACTTCCGGAGTTTCTATTAAGCCTGTATACCAGCCTTTAACGGCTCAAAATCCTGACGGGACGTATGACTTGCAGGTTTGGCCAGGGAATGGAGGTGATGACGCGCGTCCTTTTGGAATGAATGCTTGGCAAACTTCTGTAAAGATTACACTTACAGGAAAGACGGATGTTGGCAAAGGAATTTATAGTATTGATGAATTCATTCACTTTCAAATTGATACGGATCAAGTGGCAAGCATTGAAGGAGCTGAAGTTGGAGATTACGCAGTTTTAGCGGCGATGCACGTAACAACCAGAGAGATTTCAAGATGGACATGGCAAACGTATTGGTGGTCCGTTGATAATAACGCTCCATTTTCTCCAAGTTCAGATGAGATAGCATTCCGCAGACCGATAGATAAATTAGACAAAGCTTCTAACCACTATGCAATGTCAATGGCATATAGTATGATTGGTCCTGCTCAACCTATAAATGGTGGGTCCGGTCAAGTTGAAGGAGCAACATCGTTGTATACGTACAATCCCTATTTAGAGGCTGGATTTAAGCCTTCAGATGCTGCGTTTATTGCTGGAAACAAGGTTATTGAAGATGCGTATGGAAAAGAAGTTCAAATGGTAGGAACGCAATTTAACGATTATGGAATGCAAACAAATTGTATGACGTGTCATGGCCAAGCGAGATACACGGGGACCTTGAATGAAATGTTTTACATTGGTGATCAATATTTCGAATCGGATTCTAAATATTTCAAAAGCACTGTGAAATTGGATTTCTCATGGGCCGTAGCACTTAATATGATCCCAGATAAGAGTGTTAAAAAGGAGTCTAAATATTAATAATAAAGATCGATTGCTCAATAACTAAATGTCTCTTCAATTCAATTGGAGAGGCATTTTTCATTTCTATGCGCATCCATGAAAGAGATTTCAGCATACAATCGAATAATAACTTATCTTTGCGGAATGAAAACAAAGACGCTTAAGAAAAACAAGGTAAATGTAGTAACCTTAGGGTGTTCAAAAAATATTTTCGATTCGGAAGTCTTAATGGCTCAGCTGAAGGCGAATAAATTTGATGTAGAACACGAGGCACAGCAAGATGATTCCGAAATTGTAATCATCAATACTTGTGGTTTTATCGATAATGCGAAGCAAGAGTCGATAGATACAATCTTAAGATATGCAGATGCCAAAAAGGAAGGGTCTGTTCATAAAGTCTATGTTACGGGTTGTCTTTCTGAACGTTACAGAGAAGATTTGGAAAAGGAAATTCCAGAAGTGGATGCCTTTTTCGGGACTAGAGAGTTGCCGCGTTTACTTAAAACGTTAAAAGCAGATTACAAGCATGAATTGGTCGGTGAGCGATTGTTAACAACACCTTCTCATTATGCTTATTTCAAAATTGCTGAAGGATGCGATCGCCCTTGTTCGTTCTGTGCGATCCCATTAATGAGAGGAAAGCACGTTTCTACACCAATGGAAGATTTGGTAACACAAGCGAAAGGACTTGCGGCTAAAGGCGTTAAAGAATTGATGCTGATTGCCCAAGATTTAACGTATTACGGATTGGATATTTACAAAAAACGTAACCTTGCCGAATTGCTTGAGAAACTTTCAGATGTTGAAGGAATCGAATGGATTAAGTTGCATTACGCTTTCCCAGCGGGATTCCCGATGGATGTTTTGAAGGTAATGAACGAAAGAGATAATATTTGCAATTACTTAGATATTCCACTTCAGCACGGATCGACAAAAATGTTGAAAGCAATGCGAAGAGGAATCACAAGAGAAAAGACAGAAGCTTTAATTGCAGAAATGAGAACTCAGGTTCCGGGGATTGCAATTCGAACAACGTTGATTTCTGGTTACCCAGGAGAAACAGAAGAAGATTTCCAAGAAATGTATGACTGGGTGGAACGCTCACGATTTGATCGTTTGGGGATCTTTACATATTCTCATGAAGAAAACACACACGCTTTCAACGTAGAAGACGATGTTCCTGAAGATGTTAAGAAGGAGCGCGCTGATATGATCATGGAATTGCAATCTGGAATTAGCTACGAACTCAACCAAGATAAAATAGGGAAGACGTACAAAGTGCTTTTCGATAAGGTTGAGGGTGATTATTTCATAGGCCGTACTGAGTTTGATTCACCAGAAGTGGACAACGAGGTTCTTGTCAAAAAAGAAAATGAATACGTTCGTCTAGGGGATTTCGCTTCTGTGAAGATTACAAGTGCAGATCATTATGATTTGTACGGGGATGTTGTTAACTAAATCAGAATTCTAATGGAACTAATCGCAGTTGTTTAGCCGTTAGAAAACGATACCGTTCCGTTAGGAAAAAATACTGTTCCGTTAGGAAACTACTAGCTTATTGTGCGTGAAGGTCAATGTATCTTTATCGTGAATAACAAAAGCTATGAAAAATACAATCATAATCTTGGCACTTCTATTTATCAATTCACCTGCATTGTTTGCCGGTTCAAGTTCTGTCGATCCAAGTAATTCCTTTGGAGATACAGGCACAATAAAAAGAGATAGCATGGTTGACATATCATATAAAATGATAAACAACAAAGTGTATTTCAAGCTTACGATGATTAATGAATCAAAAGATGGTTTTTATTCTATGGTACGAGAATTCGGAGACGGTAGATTTGAGTCTGTTGATATTCGCAAAATTAATGCGAACATGATTAGTATACCATTACTTTATTGTTTCGTTGACGAAGAGATTCCAAGTGAAGATTTTAAGTATGTCCTTCGCAGAATTTCTGACGAAGTAACTGAGGTGAGCAGATGGGATTATTGTTCGACTAATTACGAAATATGTCCTGTAGAATAAATATTTCGTCAACTATTGAATCATTAATTGAAAATCTCAATGAAACCAGAACGAAGTTTGTAACAGATCAAGTTGTTTAAACTTTAGATTATCTAGCTACTAGAACCTCGGGTATAATATTAAATACTCGATTTTTTTTGGTTCATCCTCATTTTCGTGATCCTTTTTTACAATGACAACAGCTTCTATTATTCCCTCTTCATCGTAATGTAAAACCGATTTTCGTTCTGAGTTGATCGTGTAAGGCACCTTTGAACCTTTCTCTGGAATTAAGTAGGACACTCCTTTTTTCATTGCAATTTTAGTTCTACTAAACTCAGTTTGTGATCTCAATATTATTTCCATTTGGTTTTGACTAAGCTCCCATTTGTCATCAACTAAGGAGTAGTATCTCGTATGTATTAAATCTTCCGAAATCTTTGTTACAACCATTTTGTTGCCTGTCCAGGTTCCATTTCTTCGGTACTTTGTAATTGAGGTTGTAGAATTCTCGAGAGTATCTACTTTTTCGGTTTGAACAGAGAATAGAACCGAATCAGATCCAGTAACGTAATACAAGCTGTTCTTGGTTTGTCCGTTTTCTTTAGTACTGACTAAAACTTGATTTTCTGGAAGTTTTTGGGTTGCCAATCGAATTGAATGACCGTTAATATTGAAAATTTCATTTCCTCTGATTACGTTTTCAGTTTTGTGTTTTTTATTCTTAAAAGTAAACGTTGAGTCCGTTTGGAAATTAATTTTCATCGCATGAATTTTACCCTCTGAGTCCTCAAACTCAATTCGAAGCCGCTTGGCATCATGCAATTGGTGGTTTAAAATAACGTGTTTCACCTCTTCGCTTACGCCGTATTCCATTCCTAGCTTACTCTGGCACCAAACGGGTAGCGAAAGAAGAAGAAACAATATGGCAAGGCAATTCCGTATCAATTATAGGTCTTTTTTATAGCGTTCAAGCATGGCCGCCCTCGTTTCAGGATCTCCTTCTGTTCCTAGTTGATCTTTGAGCATCAATCCCATTGTAGGGAAATCTTCTGAGTTCGTCATTGAATCTGCGTTCCATAATTTCGAGCGCATAAATGCCTTTGCACAATGAAGGAATACTTCATCAACCTTAACTGAAATGCATGAAATGGGTTGTTTGTCTGAATCGGAAAAATGATTCAAAGCTTTAACTGAAGTCGTAATAATCGCGCTTCCATTGATTCTCAATGTGGTGTCAATACCGGGGATAAGAAAGATCATTCCTACTTTCCCAGATTCAACGATATTCACCAAGCTATCAATTCGGTTGTTTCCTTTAAAATCGGGGATTATAATCTCATTTGAATTTGCAATAGCTACAAACCCAGGAGCTCCACCTCTCGGCGATGCGTCCAGATTTCCGTTTGAATCAGTTGTCGACAGAATTAAAAAAGGGGAGGTATGAATGAAATGAATTGCGTGTTTGTCCAATGACATCAAAACTTTGTCTTTGGCTCTTCCACTGGGAAAACCATAAATCGCTCTTAGTTCTGAAGCATCTTTAATTGTCATTTCAGTTAAATTTACTCAATATTATATCCAATACCAGCAAAGATCATTATTCCTGATAACTTGGTTTCTGAAATCGTCACTTTTTCTGTTCTCGAAAAGAAGGTTCTCCTCCAATTTTTCTTTGTGATGTCGTAATCATAACTTCCACGGATATGCATTGATATTCTCTTAATATTAATACGCGATGTAATACCAATTGAAGGTGCTAAGTAAGGATTTTTCAGTTTAATTAAGGAACTGCCGTAGATTCGCAGTCTACCTGCATTGAAACCAAGATCCATCATTAAATCAAATGCACCTACATTTGGAAAAATGTCAAAACCATAAACGCTAGATCCAAAATTGAAACCAGTTAATTTTCCAGCAATTGAATCATTTATAGCGATTTCTTGCGGGATTACTTGCGAGAAATTTATTTGGCCACAGAAGTTTCGCCAAGCCTTTTTCGAGAATACCCCCGTGCTTGCTTGGAAAAAACCTGTTATGCTAAGCCCAACATAGGAAATTGGTTTTGAGAACGAATAGTTTTGAAAACTATTCAATTCCCCTCCGAGGTATGTCTTCTGAAGAATCCGCTGGCCATATTGAATGTCAAAAGAAGTGTGTTTCTGAGAAGTAGACTTAGTAGTCGTGTCCGCAACTTTTTCTGTGGATTGACTTAAGGATTGAAAACTTAGAATTAATAAGAGTACGACGAAATAGCCGTTAAATTTGTAGAATGCGTGTAAAAATGAATTCATACTAATAAAACAATTTTGAACTTTATAAGTTACACGTCTATCATTATTCCTGACTCCTCGGATGAAACGAAATAATTGCTTCCCTCAAAAATTGCTGATCCAAATGCGTATAAATTTCAGTGGTGGTGATCGATTCATGGCCGAGCATTTCTTGAATTGCACGCAAATTCGCACCGCCTTCCAATAAGTGGGTTGCAAAGGAATGACGAAAGGTGTGTGGCGAAATGTTCTTTTTAATTCCAGCACGTTCAGCCAAGTTTTTAATGATGGTAAAGATCATAACCCGCGTCAGTTTTGCTCCCCGTCTGTTCAAGAAAACGAAACTTTCATTTCCAGGTTTTATGTTTTGATGCCGTCGAAAACCGTCGTTGTAAATGCCAATCTCTTTTTGAACTGAAGGACTTACAGGAACTAAACGTTGTTTGTTTCCCTTACCAATCACGCGAATAAATCCTTCATCGAAAAAGATCTCCTCAAATCTTAAATTAACCAATTCTGTTACACGAAGTCCACAACTGTAAAGCGTTTCTAAAATGGCTTTGTTTCGGTGTCCTTCATTGGTGCTGAGGTCAATAGTCGCAATAAGTAAATCAATTTCTTCGATTGTGAGAACTTCAGGTAGTTTTCTTCCAATTCTCGGCATTTCCAAAAGTTCACTTGGATCTGACTCTAACTCCTTTTCAAGCAACAAGTAATGGAAGAATTGTTTAACGCCACTTATGATTCTGGCCTGACTGCGAGCGCTCAATCCAAGGTCGTATAATTCCTTAATGAATAGCTTTAAATGATCGTATCGAATGTCTTTAACTTCCAATTTTTCGGCGACGGCAAAGTCACGCAGCTTTAAAACATCATTTTGATAGGCGAAAACAGAATTGTCCGCCAAACTTCTTTCTATTTTTAGAAATGAAACAAAATCCTTAATATAGCTGTTCCAATTGGACAAATTATGAGACTTTTAATCGTTAATGGACCCAACTTAAATTTGTTAGGTCAACGTGAAGAACAAATATATGGGAATGAATCATTCACTTCCTATTTTGAGCTATTGAAATCTGAAAAATCAGTTGAGCTTGAATATTTTCAATCCAATAGTGAAGGTGAGATTATTGATGTTTTGCAATCATCGAAACACGATGCTATTGTTTTAAATGCGGGTGGTTATACGCATACTAGTGTTGCGATCCACGATTGTGTTAAGGCGATCAAAGTTCCCGTTATTGAAGTACATATTAGCAACATTGCCGATCGAGAAGCGTTCAGACATACATCTTTAATTTCGCCCGTTGCAATTGGATGTATTTTTGGATTTGGCCTGACTTCTTACGACTTGGCCATTGATTTTTGTTCAGATTATTTGAACAAACGTTGATTTAACCCCGAGAAGGATTTAACGCCTTTTGCAAAGTAGTTCCAGATAATGTTTCCACCAAAGTAGCCTGTAGCATTGAATTCTGTTGCCGTTTTCTTTACCTCTTTTCTTTTTCTTAAGAGCGTTCCAAAGTGTCCGTAGATATAAAAATGCGCTTTAATTACGGCCCAGAAATTCTCGAAGTCACCTTTTAAAAGGAAGGTTCCACCAGCAATACCATCCAGTAACATTCGAACTATTAATTTCGGAAACAGAATTCCCTGATGGTTTTTAATCAACATCATCAAGTTGTTTCTAAAATTCAAATACGTTTTTCTTGGCGACGAATAGGGTAGAGTGCCACCACCAACGTGGTATACAGTCGAAGCGGGCACGACAAAGAACTTATAGTTTTGCTTTTTCAAGCGCCAACACAAGTCAATCTCTTCCATGTGGGCGAAGAAGTCTGCGTCGAAACCATTTACTTTGTGGTAGAGTTCAGCACGAATCATAAAGGCCGCTCCTGTTGCCCAAAAGACTTCCAAGGTGTTGTCAAATTGGCCTTCGTCCTTTTCAATTGAATTGAACAAACGTCCTCTACAGAATGGAAAGTAATTTTTGTCAATAAATCCTCCTGAAGCCCCAGCATGCTCAAAGGTATCTTTATTTGAATGCGAAAGAATTTTAGGTTGACAACCCGCAATGGATTCGTCTTTCATTAGATCATACAGAGGAACCAACCAATTCTCAGTAACCTCGATATCACTATTCAAAAGCATATAGAATTTCGAATCAACATGCTTCAAAGCGTCATTGTATCCTTTTGCAAAGCCTTCGTTTTCAGCATTTTGAATAATTTCAATGTTTGGGAAATTCGCTTGAACGTATTTTATTGATGTGTCGGTAGAAGCATTATCAGCGACAACAATTTTAGCACCGCCAGAATAGCGCACCACTTTATCGAGAAACTTTTCAAAAAAGCCAACTCCATTCCAATTCAATATAACAACAGCTAAGTCATTCATGCGAATCCAAATGTAGTACTTATTAAAGAATATCGGCTATTGTCCGAAGTCGTCCAAGGCATTTTCACCCCATTTATCAATAACGTTCGAGTTCTGATTGTCAACTCCGCCATTTCGAGTGTTTCGCTTTGAAAGTTCTTGTGGCCAACCTTGATTTTTCAATTCACCAATCATATCAGAATGCAACAAACGATACGCGTTGTTCACTAAATCTGGATTGTAGAAAACAAAACGTTTGTTACTAAATACTCCAATTTTGTTGTACCTCCATATTTCATAAGGATATTCAGATGTCGATACCTCGCGCGCTGCAATATTGTCCGGTTGGCCATATTGAAGGTAAACACGGCCACGGTCAGTTTCATACCCTTCTTGGAAGTTATTTGCGTAAACCGTTTCAACCCATTGAACTTGTAATTTGTACTTTATCCATTGTTCATAAGGATTCTCAGGTGCAATTGTCGTCCAGAATGTTTGCATGTATTTTCTAGCACGGTCCCCATCTCTTGATTTGGCAATTTCCATGATTGATCGAACCTCGCTTGCTCCTGCAATTGGAATGATGCATTCCAAATAATACAATAAACTATCGTCTGTAATACTTCCTTGAAATGCGGGGTCTAGGATCGCTCCAGCCAATGATAGATCAATAGTCCTGTCATTACTTCTTTCAAACTCATAGGTCTGAGATGAAAGCTCAACGTCATTAATGTTTACGATTGTGAATTTCAACATATATGTTCCCGTCAATAATTTTTCCAAGTGAATTTTTCTAAAAACAGGAACAACCTCTGCTGCAGCGTGATCCGTATATACAATGTTGTCTGTTAACTCAATACCCGTATTCGCATCAATAATGGATTGTTTTAATCGAAATGAATCATCTTCCAGTTGAGTCGAATTGTAGACTTCGAAATAAATCGGAAGTGTGCTCAATTGCTTTGGATAAAAAGTTGAAAGTCGGGGGATAATGTTGTATCCTGATTTGTAGAAAACCGAATTAGGATCCCCAATGGTAGCTATCTCAGCGACTTCAATATCTGAAATTGAAATTGCATCGCTCAAGTCTTCAACATCTATCATAGTAGTTGCTGTAAGCGGTTTGCCTTGGCTGTTTAGATCTGTTAATCGAATGCTGTATTCGTATTCTCCTGGATCAAGTTGGAAGCGCTGAACATCAAAGAAATCTTCGACGATACTATCTCTCATTAATGGGGATGATAATCGATATGCATCAGAATTGACCGTATCAGTTCCTTGTACAATAATCGATTCGACCAGTAGGTCGGCGATAAGTCCTCCTTCCGTTCCAGTGTAGTTCATCGAGTATCCAACAAATTGGAGATTGAACTCCATATAATTGCCCACTCCTGGTGCGTAAAATTGCTTATTGTCGAGGTAAGCGCGTAATTTTTTGTCTTGTCCGAAGGACGAAGAAGAGATCAATAGCAGCGCAAGTGCAATTCCGAGAGTTTTCATTTTTCTATTGTTTGATGATATAAAAATACAAAAACCACTCCTTTATTAGGGTAAAGGAGTCATTTAGTTGATTGAGAGGTAGTTTTTAGACTGTTAAATAAGCTGAATTCGAATCTAACGGTATCCAAAATTGACAGAATAAAAAAAACCTAAAAAAAACTTCAAAAAGACCTTGCCAGTAATTAAAGTATCAGTACTTTTGGCGTGGAGAATTGGCAGAGTGGTCGAACGCACTGGTCTTGAAAACCAGCGTACCGCAAGGTACCGTAGGTTCGAATCCTACATTCTCCGCCAGAAAAAGGAATCTTGTTTTACAAGGTTCCTTTTTTGTTTTTTTGGACTTGAAGAGAACCAGGATGGGTCAATTACAAAAATTGAGGGCTAAGCATAAATTTGTGTTGATCTGGAAATAAAAAATATCCAGCGTGAATTAGGCGCAATCGGAATTAAAAGAAGGCTACATTTCGAACTCGTATAAAAGCCGCTTATTTAAGCTCTAATGGAATGTTTCCAAAAATATATATGGATGAGCACTCATACGTGTCGCCTCTTTTAAAAAGTACACATTTCGATTTTAACAAGGAATGGACTTGCAACAAAAAAATGGACACTAGGTTAAGATCATGCTGCTAATTGTTCATACTTCATTTCTAATTCAAGTTCATTAATCGTTTTGTAATTCAATGTAGAGTGTCTCCTGTTGCGGTTGTAC
>JBLHVW010000079.1:0-16651 GCA_047628775.1 Salibacteraceae bacterium
ATAGAAGTCCATACATGCATTCAGCTATTAAAGGAATAGTGAGAATGAATGACAAAGAATGCGGATTGCATATTGAAGTTCCAGTTGACGCAGGGGTGGAGAAGGTGTATCCAGTTAACTTACCAGAAAATTTCAAAGTAGACGGAAAAAGCATTCTGTTTGATTATGGGCAGGTTGATCCCAAATTTACATCTGAATGTGCGACAGAGCGCTCTGTGATGGTTTCAAATGTGAAGCCAAGAAGAACCTCGCTTTAGTAAAACCTACTAATTTTAAATCGTAAAAGAGCCTTTGGTCCCTAACGGATTAAAGGCTCTTTTTTAATGGATCAACTTTAATAACCGTTCCAAAGAAGCTTTGTTTTCTTTGCTTTCAATGGCCTTGTAGATCTTGTTTTTCTCATGCTTTGTTAAGTGCCATGAAAGCGAAATGTAATCCGATTTCTTTTCCAATAAATTGAAGGAAACCACGTCAACCGGGAAATCCATCGACTGTACGCCGATTTTTATTAATTCATCTTGGTTGTAATCTTGAACCCGTGGGAAGTTTTTATACATGTTGCCAAACGGTAAGAAAAGCTTGTCCAAAAAGGATACTTGACGAAATGTTTCTTTCTCAAATACTTTTTTAACATCTCGAATTTGAAGGACCACAACGCCTGATGTATTCTCCGCGATCCAATCTTCCATAACATCTAAAAATTGAATCATTGTTTTTCCACCGTAATTGTCGCGAATTCCGGCATCCATTAATTGTATTTCCGGTCTTGTTGGAAGTGTAATCATCGGCATCACAAAGGGAAAAGTAGCACTTGCTCTAAGTACAGTGCTAAATTCCAGATTGTTAACATTTTGATTGTTTAATAAGTTTTGGATATCGATATTCTCGTACGAGTTTGATAGTTCGGTGCTTGCATATGCTCCACTTGTTATGAAATTCGTCGGTTGAGAGCTAATGAAAAGCCTCCGGCCGTCATTGACAATCGTTGGGGTGAAAATCATTGTAGGGATGGTGCCCTTCTTTTCGTATTGGGCGTAATAACCTAAGTTATGCTTGAGCGTACCGTCCGTATTTTTATGCAGCTGCGACTCAAATGCGTAACCTCTGTCCATTGTGTAGCTCTGCCCGTTAATCTTTACTTTTTGGTAACGAATGAAGATGTCGTGCGTAGAGGCCATGAACGCAAGCTTGTTCAGCATATCTTTACTTATTTTTTCACGGTATTTCTGGTCTGTTGAAGATTTAAGTTTGCCCAATCGTTCTCGAAGTGCCAATTCTCTATAATAGGCTGCTCCAACCATCCCACCCGAGGCTCCTGTGATTAATTGCGTGTGATTCATTACATCTCCGTCCGATGCTTTTTGCAGTTCTTGAAGAACAGAAACGGTCCAAAGCGCACTGCGTGATCCGCCACCGGATGTGTTAATAATGATTAATTTCGGCTTTTCCTCACCCGTATTTTTTTTCCAGTTTTCCAAAGTTTTAATGTAGCTGTCATAAGAAGACTGATTGGCTTCATCATCTTTGGCCATTGCGGCGATCCGTTCCATTGAATAAGCACAGTCATCTGATTTGTCGTAATTCAATCCATAGGCATAACTCGTATAATGAAATGATTCCGAGACTTGGCTCAAGTAATTGAGTAGTAGTATTGTTACAATAAAAACGGGGTAGACCCATCCTTTCAACCAGGAGTGCAATGCGCTGAAGAGCATTAGAACGATAGTTAAAAGTAAAACGATACTAGCACTGGCTGGAACTTCAAAGATCCTGGAATCGCTAAAAATACCGAGACCGAAAAATATCAAGATTGTTATGATCTCATAAGTCGAAGCGTTTACTCTGTTCTTGGCGTATATTTTTTCAACAAGGTCTTTATCGAAGTGCTTCGAACTTCTGCTTGGCATTAGCCGAAGTTTTTTTCCAATATATATATAGGTACGGTCTTTTTGTAATCTAAAGATTTCGTACCATTTATCATTTTTGTGCGTTACGGACGAGATTGGCTTTGTAGAATGGACTTCATAGCTCTTGTTGTTTTTTGTGAGTCGAAAGAAAAACAGAAACGACAGTCCAAGGAATAAAATTATTCCCGCCAAAAATGAAATGGAGTACATAATCACTTCTCCTGTCGTTGCTAATTCTTCCACACGTTGAAACCCGATCATTTTGAAGAGATAGACCGAGATGAATACCGCCGGGATTAGCGCATTGTTGATACAGAATTTAAAGAAAGGTCGATTGATCGTAATTAAGAAGGGGAACAGTGCGCCTAATTTTATATAGCTATACGTGTTGAATCCCATTATAAAACCGCCAAGTGCAAATCCAAGAAGCAGGAAGGAAAGTGATGATACCTCGCCTAGGTATTCAGGAGAATGAAAAAGTAAGGGGATTCCAAAAGCGGCTCCAAGGTTTCCGTTTACAACAAAAAATAAGACGACCCAGAAAAGTAGTGAAAATAGATTGTGTTTTAAGTGCGCAATAATTAGTTGAAAAGGGAAAAAGGCCCTTATAATATCTAATATGTTCCAATCTTGATCATTTATTCTCATTACTATTATAATATAACGATAAAAAGCGAGGTGAGGTCAGGTTGGAGTACTATATCTCTTCATATTTGCTAAGCAATTGAGTAAAGTCTGCAGGTGGTTGAGTAGGGCGCATATCATCTTTCGATACGAATACCAAAGTTGTGCTTCCTGTAGCGATAATTCGGTCTTCAATTCGGATAGTATAATTAAATATCAGCCGTGCGCCTTTCATTTCTGTTATTCTCGTTTCAATCTTTAGAAGGTCATCATATTTTGCGGGAGCCTTGTATTGGATATCCATTGTTGAAACTGGAAGCATATATCCTTGCTCTTCGAGACTCTTATAACTCATTCCAACACCTCGTAAAGCTTCAACTCTTCCGACCTCGAAATATTGAGCGTAATTTCCATAGTAACAATATCCCATTTGATCCGTTTCACTATAACGAACTCTTAGTTCTACAATCTTGTTAAAATATGTCTTCATTGTTTATAAGTATGGTCATAAAATTAAGCAGACTTTTCTTTCTGAAGCGCAAATTAAACACTAATTTTAGTATTCTCTTAGAGTAATGAGTTTACTTGAATGGTATAGTGTACTGATAGCTAAAGCGTTATTTCTATTAGAATACGTGTATTGTTAGAATGTGTCGATTGTGTTAAATTTTAGAGAAGTAAAACTTTTAATAAAATCAACCCCTAAACGACTTTTTTCTTAACTTTATTATGTAAATATTTGTCCTCACAAGAACGAACAATATAACTACTAAAGTTTCTGTATTTATTCACGCAGATTCTTAACGTTACTAACCAGAAAAAAACCATGAGCAAAAATCACGAAGCAGTTTGGGACGCGTGTCAGAAAGTTATTAAAGATAACGTGTCATTGCAGGCCTTTAAAACGTGGTTTGAACCTATAGTTCCAGTAAAGCTGGATCAAGATGTTTTGACGATTCAAGTTCCTTCTCATTTCTTTTATGAGTGGTTGGAGGAAAATTATATAACACTATTGAAAAAAGTAATCAAAAAAGAACTAGGGGCAGAAGGCCGTTTGGAGTATAGTATTATAATGGAAAATAATACAACGAATTCTACGCCTTATACTGTGAAGCTTCCTGCATTAAATAAGAAGGCACTTCGTAACGCTCCGGTTTCTATGCCGATTAATGTAAACGAAAGCCAAATCCGTAACCCTTTCATCATTCCTGGATTGAAAAAGGTAAATGTTGATTCTAATTTGAATCCATCGTACTCTTTCGATAATTTCGTTGAGGGTGATTGCAACAGATTGGCAAGAGCTTCTGGATATGCTGTAGCAAATAAGCCAGGAGGTACGGCGTTTAATCCATTATTGATTTATGGTGGGGTTGGACTTGGGAAAACACACTTGGCGCATGCCATTGGAATTTCTATCAAGAATCAATTCCCTAACAAAACCGTTCTTTACGTTGGTTCTGAAAAATTCGCACACCAATTTATTGATGCGATTAAGAATCAAACAACAAATGATTTTATTCACTTCTATCAAATGATCGATGTGTTAATTATAGATGATGTTCAGTTCTTCTCTGGAAAAGAGAAAACACAGGACGTATTCTTCCATGTTTTCAATCACTTACATCAAAACGGTAAGCAAATCATTTTAACAAGTGATAAGCCACCTGTAGAAATGCAAGGAATGGAACAACGTTTATTGTCTCGTTTCAAATGGGGGCTTTCAGCGGATTTAAGCGCACCTGACTTGGAAACAAGAATGGCGATCTTAGAAAAGAAAATGTATGGAAATGGAATTGACCTTCCAAAAGATGTAGTTGAATACCTTGCTTATTCGATAAATACAAATGTGAGAGAGATGGAAGGAGCTCTCAATACATTGTTAGCGCAAGCTTCGTTGAATAAAAAGGCAATTACACTTGAGTTAGCGAAGCAAATGGTTGACAAGTTCGTTAAGAACACGGCCCGTGAAGTTTCAATTGAATACATCCAGAAAGTTGTTTGTGACTATTTTGATCTTGCTTTAGAGATCTTAAAATCGAAAACGAGAAAAAGAGAGGTTGTTCAAGCAAGACAGATTTCAATGTACTTCTCCAAAAAGATGACGAAATCGTCTTTGGCAAATATTGGAGCGCATTGCGGTGGAAAAGATCATGCTACGGTTCTTCATGCTTGTAGAACAGTAACGAACCTTTCAGAAACGGATAAGCAGTTCAGAGCTTACTTAGAAGATTTAGAAAAGAAATTGACGATTCAATAGATTCTTAAAAAAATAGTAAAAAGCCCCTTTAGTTAATTCTAAAGGGGCTTCTTTTTGTATTCTAATCTTGTTATAAGTCGTGTTCTCCTTTGAAGGGAATAGAAACATTTGCCTTTTTAGCTGGTGCAATTCCGGATCCTGGCGTTATACTGAGGTAAGATCCCCAGTGCGGCTCCCATGCTAAATCAGTCTTTTTCGGCTCATCAAACATTTCAAACATTATTGAAGTCATTCCTGTGAATTTATTAATCTTTGAATAGGTAGAAGGTGTTTCAATGTAAGTCTTGTAAGCTTCTAAATACATGGTTAATCGCGCTTCATTCGTTGTTTGAGTTTGCGCTGGGGCTCCATCTTTTGTTGACCATCCTGTTTCACCAACATTTAAAGTGATGTCTGTTATTCCATTTTTTGATAATGCTGCGAGAGCTGCAGTGTATGGATACCAGCCTGTTGACGTACCAGCCAATTGATTTATCATTGCCTCAGCAGTATTCAAATCGACGTTGTTTTCTGGTGCATAAAAAGGGTACAGGTTTCCGAATACCATGTTAGGGGTAGAGAGTCCTCCGTTAATGATAGCATTCATCGCATTAACAATGTGCTCGGGATTTTGATCAGCATCTCCACCTCCCGTGAAGTCACACTCTGAGACATTTTGTCCCGTGTGTAAAGCTGGGCCAAAATCGATACTTACTGCAACTTGAGCATCAAGTTTAGGGTCCTTTTTTATTTCTGCAATTAAAGCGGCGACTTTCTTATGAAGATCTTTCGCGTAAGTACCGTAAGCATTTACACCATATGTTTCGTTTCCAACAATGATGCATTTTAAACTGGGCCATGGAGTAGTTTCTCCAGCTGGATAACAATTCGCTTTTACATAATTCGCTGCATCGAAAGTTGGAAGATCTACATTCGGTATTCCTAGGATTACATCAATGCTGTAAGCGTTAGATTGATTCATTAACATAGCGAGCTTATCTGTTGTATGAAAGTTATCATATGTTCTTATCAGATTGTAATATTTTGAGATCACGCCAACGGCAGCTTTTACATCTGCAGCAGTGTAGCTTGTGTCTACGTCTCCGAAGCAAACTCCGAATTTTGGTAATGAATAGGTCATAATTTTAGATTTGTTTGGGTACGTAAATTACCTAATAAATCGTTTGGGGATATACGTACATGTTACATTTATAAGCGTATATGTATTTAATCTTAGGCAAAACTATTCCGTTCTTCAATCTTATCGCTCAAATACTCAACGAATTCATATTGATTTCCATCTGAATCTGCAAAGTAGTCTCTAATTCTAAACTTCTCAATTTCTTTAGGGTAATCACGCTGAAAGCCAGCTTCCAGTAGTCTTTTTGCCAAAGTGTCAACGTCTTTTACAACAAATCCAATGTGATTGAATCCGTTTTTCTCGTAACTTTTCTCATTCGGTATTTCAACTGTTGACTCGTTCAATGCGAGATATGTTGACTCGTTTCCAAGGTGAATCCAACGCCGGCCTTTATTGTTTCCTTCTCCGCGAATTTTAAAATCTGGGAAAGCGGTTTGAAAGAATTCTGTTGTACTGTCTAAGTTGTTGACTGTTATATTGGCGTGTTCTAAATATACATTTTGCATTTTCATAATCGTTGTTTTAATTGGTTATGAATCAAATATCTAGATTATTATTAATCAAATAAATTGATAATAACTATTGTTACATAGATTAAAATTATAATTCGTTGGATTCATTGTTAACAAATATTGTCAAATTCTAGAATGAATAGACCTCTAAGAATTAACGCTTTTTAGTATCTTGAAAGAAACAAATCAAATCATTAACGAACATGGAACAACAAGGTTTAATTATACCGATCGTAATCGCCGTCATCGCGTTATTACTGATATTTAAAGCGGTAATCATGGTGACAGAGCAGTCGGCCTACATAATCGAAAGGTTTGGTAAGTTCAATCGAACAGCCCACTCCGGATTGGGATTTATTATTCCTTTCGTAGATCGAAAAGCGGCGGCAGTTAATCTGAGGGTGCAACAATTGGATGTCACCATTGAAACGAAAACAAAAGATGACGTATTTGTTAATCTGCAAGTTTCAGTTCAATATTCTGTAGTTCGAACAATGGTAAAAGAAGCTTACTATTCATTAGAGAACCCAAAGAATCAAATTGCATCCTATATCTTTGATGATGTTAGGGCTGAGGTTCCAAAGTTGGAATTGGATGATGTCTTTGCAAAGAAGGATGATATTGCGAATGCTGTTCAGAAAAACATTGCTCTAAGTATGGATAAGTACGGTTATAGTATCGTTAAGGCATTGATAACTGATATTGACCCTGATCATAAGGTGAAGGAATCGATGAACAGAATTAATGCTGCAAAACGCGAAAGAGAAGCGGCGTTAGAAGAAGCTGAAGCTGGTAAGATTCGTATTGTTAAGGAAGCAGAAGCAGAAGCAGAAGCAAAGCGCTTATCAGGGCAGGGTATCGCACAACAACGTCTAGAGATTGTACGTGGATTCAAAGAGTCTGTGGAGGATTTCAAGAAATCATTAGACACAGTAACACATGAAGAGATTATGCAGTTCGTTTTGATGACACAATACTTTGATACGATTAAAGATATTGGTTCAAATTCTAAGAACACATCGATCTTAATGCCTCATTCTCCGGGTGGAATGAGAGATTTCCAAGATCAAATCATTCAAGGAACTTTAGTAGGAGGGAAGCTTAAAGACAATATGAATCAAGAGGATTAGATTATATTTTGGCATAAAAAAAGGCGTACTGTCTCGATTCAACTGAGACGATACGCCTTTTTTAGTAGTTAGTAGTTAGTAGTTCTATTTTTTAATCAGTTTAGATCTGTACGTTTTTTCATTTGTAGTAATCGTAATGAAGTAAATTCCATTCTTTTGATCGGACATATCAAGATCAAAACGATTTCCTCCGCGTTCCGCTTTTATACTTGTGTTAATAATTGTACGTCCATCAAAACTAACAACGTTAAGCATTACTTCTTCTTTCTTGTAAGAATTGTAGATTACTTCAGTAAGTCCGTTTGTTGGATTCGGGAACAACGAAAGCATATCATAGGCATCGTCTAAAACATTAACAGAAATTACTTCTGAATAAGTTCCGTTTCCATCAATATCCCATTGGTTTAACCTGTAATAGTTGGTACCTGTTATTGGATTGTCATGGATTGCAAAATACTCAGTTTCTGAATTTGTAGTTCCAGCTCCTTCAAGAATGTTGATTATTTTGAAATTAACACCATCCTCTGAGTGTTCAAGTTCAAATCTGTCATTGTCTCTTTCAGATGAAGTTAACCAGTGAAGACCAATCTTATCGCTTTCAGGCATGTATTCTGCTTCAAAAGTATAAAGTTCTACAGGTAATACCGAACAATCTAATGATGCTGTTCCTCCAAAGCTTAATTGATATCCAGAACCTGCATTAGCACTCCATTCGTCAACTACTAGAATATAAGAATCTCCAGCATTCGCTGTAATAGACTCTGTAAAGCCGTCGCCGTTAACATCTTCACTGAATTCATTTGGTGTCGTGTTTTGGATACCCGTATTTCCAGCGATGCCCGAATCAGAACAATTCAAAGGGACTCCAAGTGCTCCGCACGTAACGTTTGGCCCGTAAATAGCATAATCGTAATCATCAGTATTCGTTCCCGGGTTGATCATTAAGTCAATTATTCCAGCCGTTTGAGCTGTAAATGTATACCAATTGGAATGGTTTTCTCCACCAGCCGGGCATGTACTTCCTGTGCATCCTTCAGCAAGAATTCCTGGCCCGCTAGCATTCCCAGTAATGGTAGCAGCAGAGCAAAGAGGTGTTACGTTTGAGCAATCATTGTTGTCTGTTCCATTTGGGCCTCCAGCACAAGGTATGCCTGTTATGGTCGCGCTCCATCCTGGTCTTGTTACCGTTCCATCAGAATAGAACCTGAATGTCAAGCAACCACTTGCGTCTGTAGATGTATACGAAAAGGGCACAGCTGGTATTCCTGAGATTCCAAACCATCCTCCATAGGCAGTTCCACCTGTAGGAGCTCCCATGAATTGAGGGCTATTCTGAGTCGGACCATTTGATACTTGTAAAAAGTCCCAACCGCCTTCTACATTAAATGAATTGAAAGTTACCTGCATACAAGTGAATGCCACTGAAGGGCAGAATACGCGATACGTTAAAATTACATTGGTAGAATAATTCCCGCCACTGTTATTGTCCGTGTATGTGAAAGGACCGGAGTCAGCGACTAAGCATGAACCCACAAATTCACTTTGGATCCCAACTGTTGGGTGCGTATAGGTTTGGCTAAAACTAGTATTAGTTGCTAATAATGCAAGAGCTAGAAATAGAGAGAATTGTAAATATCTTTTCATAATTCTTTTATTAGATGATCAGTTATGTATTGAAGTTCGTTCTTTCTTTTTATAATAAAGAATAACTATCAGGCCTGATCCTGGATCAGTAACCTCGATGTCATGGTCTTGAGATCTTAAATGTTCTAAAGCATTCAGATCGATTTCGTTGATGAGAGTACTTTCTACTTCTGAAAAAGTATAATCTTTCAGTTCGTAGTCAACACCGTAACGCTCAATGTTGTTAGGTGTGTGAATTGGAATTCGATATCGTGCACTTGGATTTATATCTTCGATCTGCGAATAACTTGAAAAGTAAATGCTGAAAAACAGCACTGCTAGGATATTTTTCATAAAGTAGGTATTAGTTAGTTACAGCAAATATATGAAAACTAGTTCTTTATGACAATAAAATAAGTTAATAATGTGTATTGTAAACGTTGCATTGTACTAAATCTGTTTAGTAATTAATTCATTTGTTAAATGAATTACACGTGAAAAGGCCGTTATAGGTACTAATATCTCAGGATTTTGAATTGGGAGATAATCCACAACTATAGATTTTTCTTTGGTCATGAAAGAGGCATTTTCAAACCATAAAGTTTTCAAATGCGGAAAGGTTAAAATTATGTTACATTGTAAGAATTGAAAATCACATTTATTGTCAATAGAATCCAAATACAAAACGTTGAAGAATAGGTCCGAAGGACTTTATAAAGAAAAAGGTTCAAAATTTATCGGTATTGTTCAAGCATGTTATTCTGAAGAAGAGGCTAAAAGTTTGATGAAGACTTGGGGTAAAGAACACAGTCAGGCTGGACATCTTTGTTATGCGTATCGATTTGGAGTTGATAAAAAGGTGTTTAGAGCCAATGATGACGGTGAACCAAGTAATTCTGCAGGGCCGCCTATTTTAGGGCAAATTTCAGCATTTGACTTATCCAATGTATTAATTGGTGTTCTTAGGTATTATGGCGGGACGAATTTAGGCGTAGGTGGATTGATTGGTGCCTACCGAACTGCTGCAAAGGAGGCTATAATTAATGGTGAAATAGTTGAATTGGAAGTTTTTGAGTGGGTGAAAATCAGTTTTGAGTATGTAGATATGGCTAAAGTGATGAATATTCTAAAGAGGCATCAATTGAAGATGATAGATACTATCTTTGAAGTCAGTTGTGAATTGACGACAAATTTAAGGTTGGACTTTGCAGAATCAATTCAAAAGGAGTTGAAAGGAAACGAGACAGTTAAAATAGAATCAAAAGGAATATATTAAGATGAAGTTATTAGAAGAGTTAGTGTCGATTCGATCAGCGGCGAGTGATGAGTCAAAAATGGCTGAATTCATTAAGGATTATGTGATTTCAAATTCAAGTAATTGGAAAGTACAGCCGCAAATTGTATCGGGCAATGGTTTTCAAGACTGTGTAATTTTGGTTTTCGGTGAACCGAGAACTGCTATTTACGCGCACATGGACAGTATTGGTTTTTCGACAGGTTACGACAAAGAACTGATTAAAGTCGGTGGCCCAAGATTAATTGATGGAATGCAATTGGTTGGTTCTGATAGTCAAGGAGAAATTGAAACCGAACTGATGTTGATTGAATCAGTAGACGGCGAAACTAGCATTCAATACGTGTTTGACAGAGAGATTGACCGAGGAACTTTATTGACGTTTAAGCCTGATTATAGAGAAACTGATGAGTACATTCAAACACCATATTTGGACAATAGATTGGGTGTTTGGAATGCGTTAAAAGTATCCGAAACATTAGAGAATGGTGCCATCGTATTTTCTACATATGAGGAACATGGCGGGAATTCAGTAGGGTTCTGCGCCAATTACCTTTGGAAAACATTCGGCGTTCGTCAAGCCTTAATTTCAGATATTACTTGGGTAACACACGGTGTCGTTCATGGCGGTGGAGTTGCGGTTTCAATGCGTGATCAAGGGCTTCCTAGACGTTCGTATTTAAATAAAATTATTGGTCTTGCCCGAGAGTCAGGAATTCCGTTTCAATTGGAAGTAGAATCGTCTGGAGGAAGCGATGGTGGAGTTTTACAAAAATCGGATTTGCCAATCGATTGGTGCTTTATCGGAGCGGCGGAGGACAATGTTCATACGCCTGACGAAAAGGTATTCAAGGTTGATATTGACGGAATGGTCGCTTTGTATGAGTATTTGATGGCGAAGCTTTAGGCGGTTTTAATAGAAAGTGTAAACGTAGATAATTTCACCGTTTTCAATCGAGTTCTCTGCGACTTTACGTTGTGATTTCAGCAATCCATTGGGATAGTATTCGTAAGTCCAATTGTGTTCTGTAGTTATATTGTCCTTTTTGTTGTACTCCAATTCAGAAATGGTTAAGCCATCTTCATTATACATGGTTTTTCTTTTGGATTCAAAGGCTCTTTTATGGCTCCATGTTTTGAACAAGAATGTGTCATATTCAGTAATCGTCTCACTTTTTAGTTCGCCGCTAGTATGGTATTCAGCCGTTCTTAGAACTGCCAAAATACTATCCTCTTCAAATGCTAAGTTGAATTCATACATCGCTTCCGTGATTACTTGCTTTTTGGCGTTGTATTGGAAAAAGGTTTTCAGGCTTATAGACGTAAGGTTCGAGTCAAGGAAAACAGATTCACTTGCTTTTAGACCATTTTGGTAGCTGTACGAATAGTACCTAATGTATTCTTTAGTGCTACTGAAAGGGCTGGTTGATGCCGATTTTATTCGTTCTCCTCCATCATTATAGGTTTGTTGGAATGAATATTTCAAGTGATCATTTTTTTCATTATAATGGTGTGTTGATACCCGTTGACCGTTTGCATTGTATGTATAATAAGAGTATTCGATTAATGTATCAATTACTGGGTCTCCTTCATTATAGGTATGAGAAAATATGGACGAATCACCTGGCCAATGGTTTATCGCTGTAATTTTTCGTGTATAATTTGATTTTACTTTCTGGCCATTATTATCATAACAATACTCAAAAAAAGAATCCGGGTATGTTGAGAGAAATCCTTCCGTTTTATAGATTAATTGTCCTTTGGTGTCGAAACGATATATTCCATAAGTATTCAGTTGATCTTCCGCATTTACAAATTTTATTTTGAGTTCCTTAACCTTATTGTTTTTAAGTAAAAGTGCTTGCTGCGCAATGTATGTTGACATAAAGTGTTGACTGAACGAATTTAAAGAAACGGATACAAACACGAAGACAATTAGATTTTTCATAAGCTCAATTCTAACATAGAACCTTAAAAAAGTAACAAAAAAAGCCGCTCTATAATTAACGATTGAACAATATTCTAATTAACTTTCTTGGAGATCATCGTTATGTAACAAATTTAAATTTATGAGAATTTTCTTCTACCCTTTACTTTTTTCATTTTCATCTTTCGGTCAAGATTCTGGATTGGAAATCGATACGACGTTTTACTCAAATGGTTCGATTGAAACTATTGTACAAGTCTATATAAGGAAAAATGGGACAAGAGTGCCTGAAGGTTTGTTTCAATTTTATGATTCAACTGGAGTTTTAATTCACGAAGGTTATAATAGAGTTGCAAATAAGATTCAATGTATAAATTGCTATGAAGAAGTTTCTAAAGGGGACACTTCAGAATGGGTTAAATATGATATGGCCAAATATTGCCCAGGAAGTGTTCGAGTAGGAATTTGCAAGAGGCATTACGACAATGGTCGACTCGAATCAATTGGAGCATATTCAGGAATATTTCATGAAAGTTCAGGAGTTTTCTGGAAAAAAGTTGAGTATGGAGTTAATGGAGAGTCAAGAATTGGAAGTGGATGGAGCGCGCCTGAAAATTTAAAAATGGCGAGTGGCTATATTATAATGATTTAGGTCAAAAAATAAAGCGAGAGGTTTTCGTTGATGGAGTTTTGGTTCATGAGGAAACTTGGGATGAGTGATTATTTTCAGGGGAATAACCACATAGCGTAAAAAAGCCTCTCTCGAATCAACGAAAGAGGCTTTCAATTTTATTAAAGAATCCTTACGACGCCATCACCTTTGGAGCAGCGGACAAAATTGCCTCACTTGATCCGTTTTTGTATTGCGCAAAGTTTTTCACAAACTGATTTGCTAAATTATTCGCTACTTCATCGAATTTAGATTTGTCAGCCCAAGTGTCTTTTGGATTTAAAATTTCAGACGGTACACCTTCACAAGAAGTCGGCATGGCCAATTCAAATATGGGTTGTTTTTTGAACTCAACGTTGTCCAATTGACCCGTCATAGCAGCTGTTATCATAGCACGAGTGTACTTCAATTTCATTCGCTCTCCAGTTCCGTAAGATCCTCCAGACCATCCTGTATTGATCAACCAAACTTTGATATTTGTTCCTTCTAATTTTTTTCCTAATAACTCAGCATATTTCGCAGGGTGTAATGGCATGAAAGCCGCACCGAAACAAGCAGAGAATGTTGTTTGTGGTTCAGTAACTCCCATTTCAGTTCCAGCAACTTTAGCCGTATATCCTGACATGAAATGATACATTGCTTGCTCCGTAGTCAATTTTGAAATTGGAGGCAATACACCAAATGCATCAGCAGTAAGGAAGAAAATGTTTTTTGGAGCTCCACCTACAGATGGAGTCATGATGTTGTCGATATGATCGATTGGATAAGAAACACGTGTGTTCTGTGTAATTGATCCATCCGTGTAATCAGGAGAAGAAGTTTCACCATCGAATCCTATGTTTTCTAAGATCGCTCCGAATTTAATCGCATCGTAGATCTGAGGCTCTTTTTCTCTCGATAAGTCAATTGTCTTTGCGTAACATCCACCTTCAAAGTTGAAAACAGTGTCGTCAGCCCAACCGTGCTCGTCATCACCAATCAATCTTCTGTCAGGATCAGATGATAAAGTCGTTTTTCCTGTTCCCGAAAGACCAAAGAAAACGGCAGTGTCTCCGTCAGTACCAATGTTTGCTGAACAGTGCATTGATAAAACGTCCTTTTCATGAGGAAGAATAAAGTTCAATACTGAGAAAATACCTTTCTTGATTTCACCTGTATATCCTGTCCCTCCGATGATGATCATTTTTTTTGTGAAGTTGACCACTGCGAAGTTGTGTTGTCTTGTTCCGTCAATTTCTGGATTTGCCATAAATCCTGGAGCACATACAATATGCCAATCTGGATCAAAGTCTTGAATTTCATCTTCTGTTGGGCGCAAGAACATGTTGTGCGCAAATTGATTCGACCAAGAGTTTTCAGTTGTTACTCTTAAGTTTAATCTGTGGTTATTATCTGCGCAAGCGTAGGCATCACGAACGTAAACATCTCTTCCGTTCAAATAACTCTTCATTCTGTTGTAAAGAGCATCGAATTTTTCTGGAGTAAATTTAATGTTGATGTCTCCCCACCAAACAGCATCTTCAGTTTTTTCATCACAAACCACAAAACGATCTTTAGGCGATCGGCCTGTGAACTCTCCCGTTTCAATAGCGAGTGCTCCCGTGTCTGTAAGCATCCCTTCGCCGCTAATGATAGCGTGCTCTACAAGTTCCGCTGGACTCAAGTTCCAATACTGGTCTCCGAGGTTCGTTAATCCGATTGATTGTTCTAAATTGGCATTTTTTCCTTTCTTACCAAATACATTCATAATGTCAGTTTAATTAGCTTTAAGCTTTTATTAACAATACAAATCTAAGGGATTCTGAGTCTAATTACTGTTCTCAGAGTGTAGAGTTTCCAACAATTGGGGGAAAAGATTGTTAACATTTTATCAAAACAATACGAAACACCCTGTAAAACGGTATTAAATAAGGTCTCGAAGGGCTTCAATTGCTGACCTTATATTCTTGCGAACATCAAGAATACTTGCGTCCATCATATAACATGGAGCAGTCACAATTTTATTTTTTTGATCAATTAAAATTTCGCGAACCGTTTTCATTTCTGTTAACATTCCGGTTTTCTCTAATCCTCCAGTAAACCCTGGAATGTCATAAGGCGATTCTTCTTTGTCAGTTCCAATTGTAAGTGTTGGCCCAATCCCTGATCCTTCCAATGCTTTTGCTAAAACGACAGGACTTACACACAAGGCAGCTATTGGTTTCCCAACGTTAATCATATTGATGATTAACAGCTTTACTTCGGGTAAGATTTCACCGTCTGGACCGTTAAAGGCCCAGTTCGTTAGGCTTTTAGCATTCCCAAACCCTCCTGGGATCACTAATGCATCAATATCAGCAGGACTTATGCTATTTATGTCATGAATGTCACCTCTCGCAATTCTTGCACTCTCCGTTAACATGTTTCGAGTTTCTCCCGTTTCTTCACCCGTAGCATGATTGACCACATGATGCTGATCTTTGTTAATTGAGATACAAACTGCAGTTGCATGGATTTCTTCTATCGACAAAAGAGTTAAAACGGATTCGTGAATTTCGGCACCATCATAAACGCCACATCCCGATAATAGAACGCCTATTTTCATATGTTGATGTAATTTAATTGGCCATTGAATCCTTCTAAAAGAAGAACAATTTCACTTCGTCCAGCTTGCGAATAAGCAAAAGGTTGAATGTCTACTTCAATGGTTTGTTTGACAATAGATTCGCACGAATCATTATCGTTATTATGAATTAATTTGATTGATCGTTGAGGTGGAAGTGATTTTGTCATAGCTCCATTTCCAATGCATTCAAATCTGTGGTGCGCGCAACCGCCAGAGTAGCTGATTTCGATAAATAATTTATTCCCTACTATTCGGGCACTTATAATATCATAAGCATCTGATTCTTTTGAACTAGGGTTACCAATCGTTCCCTGGACTTGATAAGGACGTTGTGGTTTTCCGTTATCTTCTGGACCTTCAGTTGTTGATTCAGTCGACACATCTACAGCATCAACCGTATCTGGAATTTCTATCTCAGCAGGTGGTGTGCCAGTTATTAAGTCTTTTTCATTCGCACAACCAATAGCAAGTGCAGCCAATCCAATAATTAAAAATTTTCTCATAGGTTCTTTTTGTCGATGTACATTCAAATATAATACCATTGCGGAATGTTATGCCTCTTTCTTAAAGATTTTTGTGTCTACGATGAATGTTGTGAACGGAAGCAATGATGCCGCAAGACAAATCAACGTAGTTTTTAGGGGCCATTTCACTTTTACGGCATAGAGGACAACCCAAATACAAAAACCTATGAATAGCACCCCATGGGCCATTCCAACAATTCTAGTCGGGCCAGGGATGTCCATTCCATACTTCAAGAGCATTGCAATGATTAATAAAACCCAAGAAATCCCTTCGAGAATGGCCAATATCCGCAGTTGACCCAATAGTGTTTTTAAAGTCATTTTTGTTCTTTAATTTGTTTCTGTAAAACGAATAATTCGTCACGTAATCGAGCAGCTTCTATGAAATCGAGGTCTTTCGCTGCAATTTCCATTTGCTTTTTAACGTATTTCGCAGAGCGTTCCAATTGCTCCGTTGA
>JBLHVW010000080.1:0-16374 GCA_047628775.1 Salibacteraceae bacterium
GTAATTTACTCTCAGCCAGTTTGGCTTTTAAAGAAGGCTTTTGAAGTCTTTCAATCATTCGATGCGTTTTCTCAAAGGTAAGGAATTGAAAGTTTATTCGCTAGATAAGTTTAATTTTTGCGTTTTTTGGAGAATAGATCTCTGGATATTAGATCGCCTTCGGCTTTTGGATGTTGGATGTTGGATGTTGGATGTTGGATAAGTCACAAGTTCCTTTTTAGAATTTAGATTAATACTCGTTTCATTGAATCCTGAATAAGTCCAAAAGCGCAGCGATCCAACATCCAAATTCTAACTATCTAAATTGAAAAATCGTGTTTTAGTTCTCATGAAACACCTAATGCTCTTGAAGCAAGTGATTTTTATTTTGTTCGTTGCCTTTTTACTTGCGAATTGTGATACTCCAGCAAAGAAGGTTGAGGCAAAGGAGGATCAATATGAAAACATCCTTTTCATCGGGAACAGTTACACGTATAGAAACGGTGGTATTGACTATCATTTACGCAATCTTTCAACGGGGATGAAAGGTGCAAAACAACGCATGTTACAAGGGCTGCTAAAGGAAAGTATCATTTAAACATGCATTGGAGCGAATCAAAGACATGGCTAAAATTGATTTCCTAAAAGTGGGACAAGGTTATTCTGCAGGAATACAGCATGGGAATGTTGACAGAGATCAAAAAATTTATGCAATACGGTAAAAAATGGAGCGGGCGTTTAATGCGGATGAATCCAGCGACTCAAATTTACCTTTTCTCGACTTGGGGATGCAAAGGATCCAATTTTATGACCGATTCAATCTACAATCAATATTCCAAACTAGAAAGTGAAATTAACGCTTCTACAATTCCAGTGGATTGATGTGGAAGGATTTAAAGAACAAGGTCAACCTTTACGACAGCGATGGAGCACATCCAAATTAGAAGGGAACGTTTATCTCCGCATGCTAGTTTTATGAGCAGATTTATAAAAAAGATGTTCGGGAAACAACCAATAATGATATTAAGCTAAGCATAGAAATGCAAACGCGATTAAAGGAATGGGCACATAATTTCAATAAAGACTATCAGGATCACGAAACAAAAGCCATTCTTTAAGGATCAATCTATCCAAACATTATCAAAGAAACGGAAGGCTCGAGGGGAATTCATAAACTTGTTTCCTCCATACGCTTTGATGACGATAAAAGTATCTTCGGATGCAATTACACGCACCCAATGGATTCCCTCTCTGTAGTTTTGACCCAATCCTTGATAGGCCTCTCCTCCTTCGTCTAACATAATCTTTTCCATTGAACTTTCGGAAGGGCTGGCAATATGAATTTCTGCAAGCGTTTCTAGCTCTAAAGGTTCTGAATCTGGATCAGCATTTCGTTTGTACACCTCAATTTCATACGAGTTTCCTTGACCCAAATCACGATAAATCAAGTTCAAAAGCTGGTCATCAGAGGCGAAATAATCTTCTTTTAGAATTGGCTTTCCAGGGAACAAGGCGTGAAATCCTAAAGTATCATTGTCATAAGTATAGTCCCGGAATTCTTTGATGTTTTTTTCTGCTTCCGTCTCATTTTCATCGAAACTTGCCACCACTTTTCGAACCGAATACCCTTTTCTTTTCAATAAATTGATAACGCCAGCTGCACCTGCCAAATGGCCTGCCCCGATTCCGCAGAACACAGAATAAATCTGAATCAATGAATCGAGCTTCTCTGCCATTCCAAAGTTTCTTTTCACAATAACCTCATCGTATAGGTTTGGGAAAACATTCATGGATCGTTTCACTTTGCTGTCCAATAAATAAATATCTCCCGCCAAATACAGTTGCAAAATGTCTTCCGGGTCTGTCAATATTGATTCTATTCCCAAACGTCTCCAGTTTGGTCTAAAATCACTCTCCGATAATAGATTCTCTTGAAATTCTACAGTTTCTAATGGAATGAATATTTTTCCGGAATTGTGGCAGTACTGTTGAAAAAAGGCGTCTAGAGGATGCGGCATACCGTCCTCATTCCCATAACTTGTCTCTGACCCTTCTTTATTTGAGGTATACGGCTTTCCTTCCCTATCAAATTTAAATTTCACTTCTTCCAGACGGGTGTCCGCCCGATTGAAAAGCGAAAACATATCGACTTCAAGAGAAATCACTTCGACCCTGTCAAGCGCAATAAATGTGCTGTCCGAAAGGTTGTAAACCCTTTTATCATTGGTATGCATCGTTCCGAAAAGGTAAGATGTTTTCGCACCGTTGCCCATAATTTCCCAAAGCAACTCATGATTATTATCAATGGTTTGCGCTGTTCCAAAAAACGGCAAAAGGAAAAATAAGAAGAGGTTTTTCATTAAAGTCAAGGTAGGAATTTATATTCATATTTTACTTCACCCTACTAGAACTTTATTATTCGTTAACAATACTATGAAATAAGTCTTTCAATCAATTGGTCACCGAACGAATAAGGTATGTATGCTAAACTTGGAATTTGCTTGGTAATAATGATCGGTGTCGTTTTTCCTAAGGAAATTGTACCGTGCGAATCCGACAATTCCATGGCATAAGCGGCATTGATCGTAAGCGCGTTTAATGCTTCTTCGGGTGTCATTTTCATTTTAACGCAAGCCAATGACCAAACGAAACTCAAGTTTCCACTCGGCGTTGAACCGGGGTTGAAATCACTGGCCAATGCAACGGGTAGATCGTTTTCCATCAAGCGACGTGCATCTCCAAACGGAATCGAAAGGAAGTGAGAGCAGCTTGGTAAAATTGTACTCATCGTATTGGAACCCTTTAATGCTTCGATATCCTCTTCGGAAAGTTCCTCCAAATGATCTACAGATAGTGCATTTAATTCGACTGCCTTGGCAACACCACCCATTGCTGAGAATTGATTCACGTGCACTTTTGGTTTTAATCCAATCGCTATTCCAGCCTCTAAAATTTCGGCCATTTCTTCGACTGAAAAATAGTTTCTTTCACAAAACGCATCGATGTAATCCGCAAGTCCTTCTTCTTTAATTTTCGGGAGCATTTCATTGATAATCAAATCAATATATCCTCTGTGGTTTTCTTTATATTCTGGTGGAAAGGCGTGGGCTCCAAGAAATGTTGCTTTGATCTCAATTGAACATTCAGCCTTTAGCCTCTTAATCACACGAAGCATTTTTATTTCCGCTTCAACAGAAAGACCGTATCCCGATTTAATTTCGAGCGCCCCAGTTCCATACGACATCAAACGTTCAACTCTTTCAAGTGCTTGATCAAACAGCTCATCTTCCGACATTTCAGCCAAACGTCTTGCTGAATTTAAAATTCCACCTCCTTTAATCGCTATTTCTTCATAACTCAGCCCATTAATTCGATCCACAAATTCCTCTTCGCGGGGCTTGGCGAAAACCGTATGTGTGTGTGAATCGCAAAATGCTGGCAAAACATATTTTCCATCGGCATCAATCACCTCTAAATCGCGCCAATCATCAATTCCACCCCAATCAGACATCAATCCATAAGCGACGATTACTCCATCTTCGAGCGCCAAAAAAGCATTCTCCAAAATTGGAAGTTCCTTCATCTCTTTTCCTTTTCGCACGGAAGGAAGGTTTTCACCGTATTGAACAAGACCTTTAATATTTTTAATAAGAATTTTAGACATAGCACAATGTTAAGAATTAAGTCCATAAACGGCTCTATTTTCACTAAATTCACATTGAATCATACCAAAACATTTATGAAATTTCTTCTTGCTGCACTTGGATTTTTTTTAGGCTCATTCGGATTTTCTCAGACTTTCAATGGAGGAACAGGCCCAATTTTGGACAACCAAACCATCGATATTCCGCTTGTCGTATTTGGCCTTCCCACTGTAATTAACACAACAACGTTTGGCTTAGAGGAAATTTGTATTGATTTGAATCACACCTATATAAGTGACTTAACAATTACTTTAATCGCTCCAGACGGAACGGAAGTAGGATTGTTTTCCTCCATTGGTGGAGGCGGTGATGATATGCAGGTGACCTGTCTGCGTTGGGATGCTGCCAATTCAATAGCAACCGGAACTACTCCTTTCAACGGGACATATAAGCCAATGGGACAAATGGGTTCTGTTAATAATGGACAAAATCCGAACGGAACTTGGTTCTTACGAATTAATGATAATTATGGCGCTGATGAAGGTGTTCTAAATACGTGGTCGGTGACATTCGGAGCAAGTCCCGCAGATTATTTTCAATTCGCAGAGTCGGATTTACCAATTGTAGTGATCAATACAAATGGACAATCAATTCCAGATGACCCTAAAATAGTGGCCGATATGGGAATTATTTACAATGGACCGGGTGTGCGGAATTACATGACAGATCCATTGAATGAATACGATGGTAAAATTGGAATTGAGCGTCGTGGAAATTACTCGGCGAGCCTTCCACAAAAACCGTATTCTCTCAAGTTACAAGATAATTTTGGAAACCAAATTGACTCTTCATTAATAGGCATGCCCGCGGAACACGATTGGCTTTTGGTTGCGAATTACAACGACAAATCGTTTGCGCGAAACATAGTTCCGAATCGATTGTTTGATGAAATCGGTCACTATGCTCCTCGAAGCAAATTGGTCGATGTTGTTTTAAATGGAGAGTACAAGGGAATTTATTTACTGACTGAGAAGATTAAACGAGATGCAAACCGCGTGGATGTTGCAGATTTATTCCCTTGGGAAGTGACGGCTCCGGATATCACGGGCGGTTATATTTTAAAGGTTGATTATTGGGACAATTTGAATTCATGGCAATTACAGAACAGTCCCATTGACCACCCCGGCTTTGATGTTCACATGGTTCATGTTTATCCAAAAGTAGATGTGATTGCAGGCGCTCAATCCGTTTTTATTCAAGATTACATTGATCAATTTGAAACGTCGTTGTACGGGCCCAATTTTGCCGATCCGATCAATGGGTTTAGAAAGTACATTAGTACACGATCGTGGTTGGATTACTTTATCGTAAATGAATTGGCAAGAAACGGTGATGGCTTTAAAAAGAGTCGTTATTTCAATAAGGAAAAAGACCACGCTGATGGAAGTATTGGAAAACTGAAGGCTGGGCCTGTTTGGGATTTTGATTGGGCGTGGAAAGACATGTGGGATTGTATGTACAGCGCAACAGACGGTTCGGAATGGGCGTATAAAGTAAACGATTGCAATCCTGATGTGAATTCGCCCGGCTGGTTTGTTCGCATGTTTGAAGATCCTCTTTTTGAAGATGAAATGCGCTGTCGTTATGAGGACTTGAGAAGAAATGTTTTGAGTGAATCGTACTTGCACGCTATGGTCGATTCTGTTGCCTTGGTTGTCGATGAAAGTCAGGAATGGCATTATTTAACTTGGGGAAATATGGGCGCGGCTACTGGGACACCAGAAGTACAAGCTCCAGCTCAGACTTATGCTGAGGAGGTTCAACGGTTAAAAGATTGGATCACGCGGCGCTTGGTTTGGTTGGATGACAATGTGCCTGGAACACTCAATGGATGCAGCTTTACGGGAGTTGATGAAATTGCCAACACGATTTACATAGAAAGCTTTCCAAATCCGTTTCACGCTGATTTAACTATTAGTGTTGCTGACGCTCCGAATGAAGATTGTACCATTCAAATACTGGATCAATCGGGTAGAAGTTTGATGCTTCAAAAGATCAAACCTTCGGATTGGACGGAAAACAGCATAAAACTGATCGGACTGGAGACTTTATCAGTTGGAGTCTACTTCATTGAAATTGAGTTAAATGGCATCTCAACTACGAAAAAAATGACGAAATTTTAAAAAGGTACTTTCCATTTCAATAAAAAGGATAACTTTGCGGTCGCTCTACCATTATAAAGAGCTTATCAAATGCCTCGGTGGCGGAACTGGTAGACGCGCTGGATTCAAAATCCAGTGCCTTCGGGCGTGCGGGTTCGATTCCCGCCCGAGGTACAAAACGGGACAAGTTCAAAATTTTAGAGCTTGTCCCGTTTTCTTTTTTTGATGATTCTCTTTCAAATAATACACTGTTCCTCAAAATTACCCGAAGCTAATTATTTCAGTTGCAATTTACTTCGATGTAGCTCTAAACTGATACTGAAGTGTAAAGTACGCACCTATCCCGTCAGAAGGCAAGATGCCCGGTCCGGGATACCCTGATGCTCTACGCGTAAAATAAGAAGCATTCGTTACGTTGTTTATACTCAACTCCAATTGAAATCGCTTTTTCATGGTGTATCGCGTAGAGAAATCCATAACAAAATAGGCAGGAATTAAGCCAATTACCGCATCACCCGAAGGAATGACCGAGTTGGAAGCATCTGAAAATTGTTCCGAATTATACGAGCCTTGAAGTTGGAAACTCCACCCTTTATAGCGGTACTTAACGCCAGACTTGAATATAAATGAACTGACATACTCAACTTTTTTATCGATAAAATTGGTTTCTTGGGATCGAATGTAATTCGCATTAATGAATGCGCCATTAACAAATAACGAAAGAGAATGATCGGAAGAGTCATTTTTCATTTTCACAAAATCTATTTCTGTAAACAGTTCAATTCCAAAGTTCTGTGCATCTCCAATATTTGTTCTTTCCTTCTGAACAGTTCCTGCCTTGGGCGCGAGTCCAATTTTATCGCCGTAAAAGATGTAGAACCCTGCCAAATCATAGATCAAGTAATCCTTGTGCAAACCTCTAAATCCTAATTCGGCTGTATAACCGTATTCGTCTTTGATTAAACTATCAATTACAATATTGGGGTTGGTAATTCGTATATCAGTGAAATTTATAGCGCGATAGTTTTGTGTGAAATTAGCATAGACTTTAGCGCGTTTACCAACTTTATATGCCCCTCCACCTCCAAATAAAGGAACTATTCGCTTAACACTTTTAGAATCATTATTGGTGTAAGTGGCAATCGTGTCATTATTTATTGGGTGGACCACGTACTGCTTGTAATATCCTTCAGAACTGCTGGATATATTCTCTAAACGCGTCCCGAAGTTCAGTGTCCATCGCTTCCCTAGAAAGAAAATATTTTCCGCAAAAACAGCTAAATTTTCAGATGGGAAACTATACGATGAATTCTCTAAATCCAAACTGTTTTGAAAAGTGAAATCGGCATCATTGCCATCCGTAGCAAGTCCCTGCTCAGCCGTTGAATTCCCTCGGTAATAACGACCTCCAACTAAAAATGCTGCTCTTATGTTCGGTTTGCTCGTATCTTTAAAAACGGTATACCGCCTTAGAAACCTTGCTTCCACTCCTGCATTCTGGAATTTTCCAGAAATCATATCGCGAATTCCATTGTTATCTGCTTGTGTTATCTTACCCAAAAATCCCAATGTATTTCTTCCCGATTTCATTCCAAACGCACGCACGTTAAAATGTGCTTTATTCGAAAATTCGTGATCGTAATGCAAGGCCAAAATATTCCAATCAACGTTGAACCAATTTCTTTCACGCAGACTTACTTTTGGATCTACGTTGAATTGTAAATCAGTCAATCCTCCAGCCTGCTGGGCCAAATAGTCCATGTGGGTATACTCTAATCGAACCTTAACATTTTCAGTGATATGATAACCGATCTGGGCAAATAATTGCTGTTGACTAAACTCACTATTGTCCCTATATCCGTCGCCCGTTTTGTACTGGTAATAGGCTTGATAATAAAACCGATTTACACTTCCTGCAATCCGATTAAAAGAAGCTAAATACCCATAAGTCCCTGCTGTATTTCGAGTCGTGAATTCTAATGGAGTATTCCCGGGAGGGTCTTTAATCATAAAGTTTAACAATCCTCCGAACTGTGTTCCAAACTGAAGCGATGCGGAACCCCGGATAATCTGTATCGACTTTAAGGCTTCAATAGGAGGTGTATAATAGCTTTCAGGATATCCTAGAGCATCGGCGCTAATATCATAACCATTTTGCCTCGTATTAAAGTTTGCCGCACGATTGGGACTTAATCCTCTTCCACCAATTCCAATTTGAATTCCCGAGCCGTCACTTTCCCAAATATTTAAACCGGGTACTTTAGCAAATATCTCTCTAGGATTCGCTGTTGATTTTGCTCCGTTCAACTTTGACAACTCTATAACTGAATTTGTTCCAGTTGTAATTTGAACTCCGCTAATTGGAGGTAAATAACCCACATCAAACTCCGCCAATCGGTTTCTAATTACGTGTGCTTCAGAAATCTCTTGTACCGAATTCAACAACTTGACTTTTAAACTTCTAGCACCCAAATTTTTCACCGATAAAATCAGTGTTGTCGTATCAAATCCTCTTGCATAAAAATAAATGGTGTCATTAACATTCGCCTTAATCTGAAACTCCCCATCCAATCCTGCTAATTTAAACGCACCACTCGTTCTATTAATAAGTTTAACAGATGGAATGTACTCGCCATCGGTATCCACAATTACCCCTTCAATAGATTGAGCATTCGAAACAGTAGCGAACAGAATAGAAAATATGGTGATCAGTAATTTCATTTTTTAAATGGTTCTATCCAATCTCTGTGTTTAAGATTGTAAGAAAGCGAAGCCAAATCATGCTTTTTATCCACAAATAATTGCGAACGCCTTCCATTGAGACTCACATATATTTCGGCGTGAATTTCGGGGTTTTTTATGTTGAATACGTAATCGCCATAGTGCAATGTTTTTCCGTTGTAATACTTCTTTAAGATTTGAGCATACTGCAAAATCATATCGGGCTGAGTAGCCATTTGATCTTCTTGCGTTCGGGTTAAAAATTCAGCATTATTGATTTCAGATTCTCTTCCTGTCTTAGGGTCTACAAGGTAAAATGTTGCGTACCCTTCTTTGTGCATTAACATGACCCTCCAAGAGAATCGGTACCCTTCTTCATTCCAAAATAAACCTCCTGAATAAAGCACATACCGAAACGGTACGAGTAATTGAACGACAACGTACAACGAGACAAAATACAACGTCAACTTTCGCTTATCGATCGACTTCACATCTTCAACAACTAATGCTGACTGCTTAAATACTTTCAAAAACCAGTTGAGGACTCTTTCATGAAATTCAATGGAAAAGAAGATTATTGTACTAAAAATCATCACCCATGGAAACACGCCGATAGGGAATAAATACCAAGTAATGAAGTGAAATACCACCACGAAAACATACGCGTATTTTCTGTATTTACTCCCTAACAAAAAGAACACGATAAATAGGTCATAACCACATCCAAACCAACTAAACACATAGGCTACCCATTCTTCTTGAAGCAAACCTCCAACAACAGGAATATTATGATGTGCCTGCAGCCAAGTCTTTAAGGGCTGTGCATCTAACAGCCAATCGCTATTTAACTTTGCAATTCCCGCAAAGATGTAGACGACCGCTAATTGAAATTTTAAGATTCCTATATGCCATTGTTGCGTTGTCGTTTGTTTTATTCGAATCCACAGCATAGCGTCTATTGAAAAGTATCGATTGGCAGGAACCAATACCATTAAGAAACTCATAAGGCTTACGAAATAGTAATGGTTTAGATAATTTGACTTATCCAGTAACTCGATATAGGTAAAGCAGATAAAAAAAACGAATGCACTATAGCGATACAAGAAGCCAACAATGATAAAAATGGAGGCTACAATCATTAAAACAAATGGAATGTACATTAGACTTCCTTCAAGAGGTTTTACCCACTCAAACCCATAATATCCGAAATGATATTGCGGATCAATGTATAATTGTTGAACCCATCCTTTGTAAAGAAAACGTGAGATGCCAAAAAGCATCAAAGCCCCAAAAATTATTCTGAAAATAATTAGTGGGGCAATGCTTGTATTTTTATAGAGCGAATCTATTTTTAGTGTTAGTGAACTAATCACCGTCATTGTCTTGGTAAGTAATCAAAACACCAAACGCAGAAGTCATATCTGTCTTAAGATTAATCACTTGCCCTTGTATCAAATTATACAGAAGATCAAGCTCTGCTGTGTTGGTCGCCATTTCACTTTCTAAAGAATTTTGAAAAGAATCAATACTCGAAAGAATTGAAGTGAATCTTGCATTAATATCATTTGCCAAATCTTCTCGATCCAAATGCAAAAGGTATTCATGAAATCCCATCCCTGATCCAGAAGCTGCATTATAATCTCCATTATACAATCCCTGATGACTTACTATGCTCTGACGAAGCAAGTCAAGCGAATAGTTACTATAACGTGCTTCAATGTATTCTGGAAGCTGAATCCCTAAACTTTGCTTGCCTAAAGGAATTCCAAGTTTTGCATTCTTTGAAAGTTCATAGTCCTTATTAAACTCATTTATAAGAAGTGAGAAAGCAGATGTTGTTTCTGTTCCGGTAGATGCTATGAAAGTACTTCTATAGCTCGTCCAAGCAGAATTAACCACGGTTAATTCGTTAATTATCTTTTCAATAAGTTCAGAAGTATAAACTGTGTAACTTGTGTTATTTACAAAATCATCCAATGCCGTTGGTTGATACAATAAGTAATCAAGAGCTGACAGCCCTATTGCATCAACATTTGAAGCTGAAGCTAGGTTATAGCCTCCATTAGAAATGTTCGATTGAATTTGAGTAATATCTGAAGGAAATGTTCCAGTCGACCCTTTAAAGCCATTGTCCAAAACAGGACCGAAGTCAAAAATCTTGATTGTCTGCCACGAAGAATATGTCGCTTTCCAATCTATTCTAACAACTTCCAAATTTGCTAATGTTCTGTCTTCTTCAAAAACTTCAAAACTTAATTTTAATGCACTCAATTTAGCATCAAAATCGTTCAATGAAGGCAAAATTATGTTTGCAGCAACATTATCCAATAGTTCAGCTTTATCAAAGTCAGGAGTTTCAACTGCTGGCTTTTTACAGCTAGCAGTGATTGAAACGAAAGCAATAACTACAACTAAATATTTTAATAAACTCTTAATCATAACTTACTTCTTAATATTTTGTATCAATAGCGCTCTTAATAGCGTTGATATCTGCAACAGTCATTGTCCAGAAATTAGCATTGAACATTGCCATCAATGCAGTATGTTCAGTAGCGTCCATTCTTCTAGTTTCAACTGGAGCATAACGCAAATCCCAAGCAAAAGCATATGCTTCAGAAAGAACGTGTAAAAATTTAGCGTCATCAGTTCCAAAATAACCAATTGCATCCTGCAAGTAAGTCATTGCTTGATTTGCAGAAACATCTTCCCACTCTGTTCTAATGGCAACAATTGCTTCATCTCTATCCGCTAAAACATCTCCAGAAATTGCTGCTCTTCCTTTAAGGAATTGAGACATCATGTCTGAATTGCTATTAATTGTCGCATCTTGATTGTTACAATATTTACCCCAAAAACGATTTGGCACCGTCGTTGGAAAATCTAAATCAACTCCGAAGTATCCAAATGCCTCATCCCAGTGGTGCTCCATAGCAGTATAATACTTCCCGGCAGTTGGATCAGCAGCTGCAGTGTTATCTACATCCATTTTTCCAGCACCAAAATAAGTGTTCGTCGCTTGATAAAAGAATATCGCACCCATTAACCCTTTTTCGATTATTTGAACTTTTTCAACTCCGTTCGCATCAAACAAATACGTTGATGTCCCTGAAGTAAGTGTTCCTGCTTGACCATCTGCAGCGGCTGTTGCGTTGTCCACACTTGCTGCAGCGATGTCATCCATAAACGTTTCAAACAAAGGCTGATCGATCGAGAAACATTTGTTTTTAAGTTGTTTTGTTGAAGTAAATGAGAAGTATCCGTTTCCGTCACCATTCACATTTGCGAACATATCTTTTAATACTTGGGCATCTAAAACAGTTGAATTACCTGTTTTCATCAATGTTACCATTTCACTTAGTTGATCCAAACGTTCTGTTTGACCACTATAACTTACTGTTGAATTACCAGCAGCGTCTGTAAACAAATACGTTCCAGGCACAGTATAAGCAGGTGATGAATCGAACGTGCAATTCCCATCGTCTTTCTCCGCTTCAGAGTTATAATTAGTAGCTAAAGGATCAGTACACCCTTTCTTTTTACATCCTACAAGAGCAATACTTCCTATTGCGATTAAAATAACTAAACTTTTCATATCTCTTTTTTTTATAGGACAAAGTAACGACAGAGCTCCCTTTCTCACAATACCATAAAAGTGGTATTTATAATTGTTCTAAATAAAACTGGAGCAGTGACGGATTTAAAAAATCAAGAGTCTGTTGTCTTTCCGGCTAATTCCTCGCTTTATTATTTGCAAATCATATCTTAAGTTGTTAATTATTAAAACACGAAATTTTACGTGGTTTTATAATTTCGATTATCACTATATTCAAAATTAATTAATGAACCATGGATAGAACAGCGAGGATTAAATTTTGTGAAGTGTGCAACAACAAAGGGTTCTCTCCTCAAAGTGGAATCATTTGTAAGTTGACGAATGCTCCGGCAGCATTTGAAACAACATGTTCCGATTTTAATGAAGACAAAATAGAATCAGGGAAACTTGCAGAATATCGAGCTTCACGAGAAATAGAAGAAGGCAAGGCTCAACCGTTTGACTTCGAAAAGAAAATCGCGAACGGTGATATGTGGAAAGCTATGATTGCAATCTTTGGGTCAATCGTTTGGTTTGTTGTTGGATATGTTTTTCTGGATCGCATTTTTTATTACCCACCCATTCTCTTTATTGTAGGGGTTGTCGCTTTGATTCGTGGGATTTTAAAACAAAAAGAAGAAGGCAAAAAGCGACGAATGGATGTTTTGGATGAAGAATTATGAATTCGCAAAATTTTCACTCCACAACCAACTTAGATCTCAACAAGCCGATCCCCGATTCAAATGTGACCAAATACATTCCAGTCTTCAAATCGGTAATATCAACACTTGATTTCGCTCCTAAAATAGATTCTTGGCAAACAAGTGTTCCATTCATATCATAAATATGAAGCATTCCATTTTCGCTATTCGTTTTTTCAATATGAAGTGTTTGATTTGCGGGGTTTGGATAAAGCTTGATCTCTTCAGAAACAGGCGCGTCTATTCCAACATTATAGTTGCACGTTTCACAGCTTTCAATAAAAAGGCCTGAATCAAGAAGTCCATCCGCAGCATCCGCAATTGCAATGATTATATGGTACGTTTCCCCTATTTGAAGACCTGTTTTTCTAGCAGGCAATTTGACCGTATGGCCATCGTATTGAATATATGTATTTGATCCGTTGAATGGCGCTTGACTTCCATTGCCATTGTTTACGTAATACGCACAATTATAACAAGGTCCAGTATTTGATATTCCATTGTTCACGTTTTCAATTGAAACCAAACCGCCACCATTTGGTAAAACGGCTAAATTCTCAATATTAACAATTCCGGGGCCAGAAATAAATATTCCGAAAACGTCATTGAATGCAGAACCTACATATTCAGGGTACTCTTCCGAACCAAAAACATAACTCATTAAAATTGAATCTACCGATGGAACAAAATCAAACTCTAAAATTGCCGCATCAAATGTTGGTACAGAGTCATTTAAATTGCTTAATAATTGATAACCCGGAGCGTTGTTATCCTGACCTGACCCTCCCGCGTCATTCGGGCCATGAGGGCCAGAGCCTGTATCCAAAACCGTTCCTGTAGTAAGTATCATTCCCTTGTTAAGACCGATGGTTGTTCCAGAAGCATCAAATTGACCATACGAACCTGATACTCCGCTAAATTGAACATTCGAAACGCTATAGTTTGAGCCAAGGAATTCATTCGACACCATCCAGTAAGGTGAAATGCTAACTGTTTCTAGTTGAGAATAACCATTAAAGGAAATAGCACATAGGATAAATAAGATCGTTTTCATCGTTTTTTTTTTAGTCTATTCAAACATACGGTTTAATGGTGAATGATATTAAATACTATTGCGTTCGGTGGTAATAATTTACTGAAAGGTTATTTTGTAATAGATCAACTGCCGCGAGAGGTCACTACAAACCATGGCGGGAGTGTAAACACATGATTCAAGATTCGGTTAATTTTCTAGTTCTATTCAATTTTGACCATGCATGGGTGGCAGTTTATGGTTTGACTCAAAAATAAGTTTGTACTTTCGGGTATAAAGTAAATATATGTAACTGTTACATATATTAGATTGTTAGCAACAATTGAAAACAATAATCCTCATATTATCTATTGTACTAAGTCCTGTACTTGCCGTATGTCAGAATGATACAATTAACCAGACTGACATAAATGGCCTAAAACAAGGGCACTGGATTTATTATGGAAAAGATAGACCAGACAAAGGCTATCCTGATACAGCAATAATTGAAGCAGGTCCTTACGTTAATGAAAGGAAGGTTTGTGGAAAAAATACAATATTGATGGAACTGTTCGAATTCAAGGGGTTTATAAAAACAACAGGCTTCATTCAGATTGTGGTTACACCACATGGTCAAATTCCCCCTACTCAAATTGCACTAAAGGGAGTTATGATTCTATTGTGGTTCACTTAGGACATGCGAATATGTACGGCCCTATAACAGATACAACTGTTACTTTATATCCGGATAGCGGGGAGCTGGTCACTTATGTTGACTCTTTGAGTTCTTTGGATTCTAACTTTCAATCACCTCAAGGTGTTATACAATCTCATGTTCTTGAAATTTCAATCAGAAAGTTTTCAGGAAACAAGAGTTGTACAACCAGGTTTGATACTGGTCACCGAAAAAAACCTGCAGCAAGTATAGCGAGAGAATGTGCTGAAAAAGTATTTCACTTTCCACAATGATGTTGCTAACAACGGCTAAGAAGCATACGGGTTTTATGCTTCGTTTCATTAATTATAGTTGAAAAACATTCCTAACTTTAAAATAAAATCTTGGTAAAGAGTCCGTACGACTTCCTAGCCTTGAACGTTATGCTAAATGAAAATGACACAGGTAATAATCATATTGGATTTAGACGGAGTATTGATAACCACTCCACCATGGAAACCTGATGAGATGGATTCAGATGGCTATTCGGCATTCAACAAATCTTGTGTAGAAAATCTTAATACACTTTTGAAACTCATTGATGGAAAAATTTGGTTGAGCTCTACAAGAAGAACTGTAAAAACTCTTTCTGACTTTAATGAAATTTTTAAGCATCGTAAAATCTCTAATCAGATAGAAGGATTTTTGCCAGAGTTTGAAAATTGCCATTCAAGAAAGGATGAAATATTAAAATTTCTAAGCATTACTAATCATGATAGTTATTTAATCTTGGATGATGACAAATCACTTAATGATCTTGATTCCAACATTAAACAAAGATTAATTCTAACTGAACTGATGAAGGGATTTGGTGCAGAGGAACTCCAAAAAGCTATTAGCCTGATTGAAAAGTGAGCATAACACACGCTACATCCCAGTGCAGGTATAAGTTTCATGAAATCACTCCATATTAACTCAACTATCCTTACCTTCGAAAAACTAGTTTACACTAAATCGCTGCACCGTGGTGTAGCGTAGAACCGTTATGGGTAATAGAAAACCGCAGTAACCAATGTTCGAATATTATAAATACATTATTGATGATGAAGGCGTAGAATTGAACAATTACGTTGAGTTAGACGCAGATGGTTTTTGCCTTCGAATGATCCTTGAAAAAGGAGAACAATACTATACGTCAAATTTTGTTCACTCTGAGAATCCATGTTTTCTGCCAGAAGGTAGCTTGGAAGAATTCAAAACTGAGATGAATCCAGTTCAACAGGAAGTATTCTATAAGAAGTGGGATTCAATAATGCTTCTCAATAAGCCAAGATTTGAATCACTAAAAGTAAATAACCCAATTGGTAAAGTGATGCCCACTGTTATCAATTGTTTCTATCCTCAAGGTGTTATATTGAATTTGGAAAGCAATTTTCATGGAATAACCAATCACTCAAAATGCCTACAGTTGATTGGTACTGATAAAATGTATCCCGGAACTATTCTCAATTCAAAAATTAGTGGGTATGACAATGAAAATATGATGTTAATATTTGAAACATTGGACTCCCCATAACACACACTACATCCCAGTGCAAGTCTAAGCTTCGTGTTATAAGTTTGTATTAATTCAACTATCCTTTAGCTTCGGCATCTAAAAAAATGCACAATACTAAAACGCCACATAAATTTGACCTAGATGTGTTTGAAATGAGTCGAAAGCTGACTGAATTAACTGGGAATCGTGACCCAAAATGGAGATTCCGGTGATAGTGAGCACCCAATTCCGGCTCATCGTGAGCAGTCAAAATCAAATGCTTAAAACTGTAATTTGTCCGTCATTGTATTAACAAAAATATGGATTAGTTTTCAATTATTTTCTGGGTTCTTTTTTTTCTCATTGATTCA
>JBLHVW010000081.1:0-16309 GCA_047628775.1 Salibacteraceae bacterium
TTATACATCTGAATCGTATTTTCCAATCCATAATACAAAGCGTCTGAAATCAAAGCGTGCCCAATAGAAACCTCCATCAGACCCGTAATTTTCTCATCAAAGAAGCGAAGGTTGTCAAGACTTAAATCATGACCTGCATTTATTCCAAGTCCTAACTCAGTTGCCAAGTTTGAAGCCGCAACGTAATTCTTAATCGCCGCTTCAGGATCTTTTGTATAATCTTCAGCAAAAGGACCGGTATACAGTTCAATTCTGTCCACACCGCTTTTTGCCGCATATTCGATGTTTTGTAAATTGGTATCCACAAAAATCGAAGATCGAATTCCCTGCGATCGAAATTGAGCCGCCAAATCGGTAAGCAAATCCAAATTTTTCTTCGTATCCCAACCCGCATTCGATGTCAAAACATGAGGTGGATCTGGAACCAAAGTCGCTTGTGCGGGTTTAACTTCATTCAATAATTCCATGAATCTGTCATCCGGATATCCCTCAATGTTGAATTCTGTCGTGACAACTTGCGCCAAATCAATGACATCTTGTCTTGTTATATGTCGCTCATCTGGACGCGGGTGAACGGTGATTCCATCTGCTCCAAAACGCTCACAATCAATAGCTACTTGTGCGACATTTGGCGTGCTGCCCCCCCTTGCATTTCGAATAGTCGCTATTTTATTTACGTTAACGCTTAATCTGGTCTTCATCGGTATGGTTTTTGTCGTCACAAAAGTACAAACTTACTCAGTAATTATAGTACATTAGTATAGACAATGAGAGCATTAAGCTTAATAACAGAAGATATTCCGCCATTAACGCATAATGATGCGGGAGAGCGGGCATTACACTGGATGGATGAATTCAAAGTGTCACACCTGCCTGTTTTAAAAGACGGGAATTTTGTTGGCGTTATTTCTGAAACAGAAGTTCTCGACAAAATGGATTTAAACAAACCATTGGACGAGCTTTTTCAGCACTTGCCGCGACCCTACGTACATGCTGGGGATCATATTTACCAAGTACTTTCTAAAATATCCGAATTCAAATTGAGTTTGATTCCAATTTTAGATGATGATGAAAATTACCTTGGATGCACTACTGTTCATCACCTGATGACCTTAATTGCAAACACGGGAAGTATTAAGGAAAATGGAGGGATCTTGGTTCTCGAAATGGCGCGGTCTGATTATTCAATGTCGGAAATTGCCCAAATCGTTGAAAGTAATGACGCACGAATTTTGAGTTCATACATCATGTCTTCTCCTGATTCAACAAACATTGAATTGACTTTGAAACTGAATAAAATAGAGCTGGATAGAATCATTCGTACTTTTGAACGGTATGATTATATTATCAAAGCGTCTTTCCAAAAGAGTAACGAAAATGATGACATGCAATTTCGTTATGATTCGTTGATGAATTATTTGAATCTGTAGAGATGAATGTAGCTGTTTTCGGCCGAAAGGTAACCAAACAAAATTTAGAATATTACAACCGATTCTTAGGAATTTTAAAGGACTTCGGATGGAATCCTGTTGTTGAATCCAACCTAAAGAAGTTGCTGGTCAAAAAAGCCGGCATTTCAGAAAGCACAGACGAATTCCATTCCCACAAAGACTTTAAATCTGGTATCGACCTAAGTTTTAGTATCGGAGGTGATGGAACTTTTATTGAAAATGTAAAATTCATTCGCGACTCTGAAGTTCCTGTAATGGGAATCAATACTGGCCGTTTGGGTTTCCTTGCCAATATCTCCAAAGAAAATTTGGAAGAAGCCATGGAAATGGTTTACACAAAGAACTTCGTGCATCAGAAAAGATCACTTATAAAGGTTGAAACAGCACAAAATCACTTCGGTGAGGACAATTTTGCCTTGAACGAGATCACCCTACAAAAGAAAGATAGCTCCTCAATGATTACTGTTCACGCTTCATTGGAAGGCAAATACTTGAACTCTTATTGGGCAGATGGTTTAATCGTGGCAACTCCTTCCGGTTCAACAGGATATAGTTTAAGCTGTGGTGGACCGATTATTACACCGGGATGTCAAGTTCACATATTAACTCCAATTGCACCGCACAACCTCAATGTAAGACCAATGGTTGTCCCTGATCATATGCCGATTAAATTGAGCATTGAAGGAAGAACCAGAACGTATTTAATGAGTATCGATGGGAAATCGGTTCCTATTAAAAATGAAGAAGAGCTCTCGATCTCAAAAGCAAATTACATGATTAACGTAATCAAATTTGAAGACAATAACTTTTTGGATACAATACGTAACAAAATGTTGTGGGGAATTGACAAAAGAAATTAGATCTCTTTTTTGCTTCGGCAGGACTTTTGCATTATCATTTGAAGTCGTTACATATTCACCTTGAGAATAGTACATCTCTGATTAAATCCGTATTTTTAGGGCACCATTTAACGATACACGTATTATCGAAATTAATAAACTGGAAAAATGAACAAATTACTTTTAACACTATTATCAATAACCTTCATAGGATCAGTATTCGCTGGTGATTTAGAAGGAGAAAAACCTAAGAAAGAAAAGAAAGCCAAAATGGCTGACGGTATGTATGCTAAAATAACAACGACTAAAGGTGTTATTATGTGCAAGCTTGAATTCGAAAAAACACCGATGACGGTTGCAAATTTCGTTGGACTCGCTACTGGAGATTTCATGGTTGATACAAACAAATACACGACTCCTTTTTACAATGGTGTCAAATTTCACCGTGTCATTAAAAGCTTCATGATTCAAGGTGGAGACCCTTTAGGAAATGGTTCCGGCGGACCTGACCACAGAATATTTGATGAAACGAGAGAAGATTTAAAACACACAGGAGCTGGAATTCTTTCAATGGCAAATTCAGACCCTCAAGGATCAAAGGAAGCTTACTCGAACACAGGGCAAACAAACGGAAGTCAATTCTTTATTACACATAAAGCGACTCCACATTTGGATGGATTACACACTGTATTTGGACATGTTATCGATGGTCAAAATGTCGTTAACAAAATTGAACAAGGGGATGAAATGGTCACTGTTGAAATCATTAGACAAGGTAAAGCAGCCAAGTCTTTTGATGCGACTTCTGTTTACAAGCAAAAAAGTTTCGAATTAACTCCAGAAGGTCAAAAAGCACTTTTAGCAAGTAACAATGAAATGATTGCCATTCAAGAGGGTGAGATGGCAAGTCTTCAAACAAAACTTGAAGCGACCACTAAGGATAAGAAGAAAGCAAAGATTGCAGCAGAGATAAAACCATTGAAAGCTTCAATTGACAACTTGGCACAGGAGAACAAGGCAATTGAAGATAAGTTAACTGGAGCGGCTAAAGTAGCTGAAGAAAAAGCATATATCGCGAAATGTTCAGCAATGTCAACGGAAGAATTTAATGCATTCTTTTTATCTGAGATTAAAAAGAACTTCCCAAATGCAAAGCAAACAGCATCTGGTTTGGTATATGTTATTGATAACATTGGAGAAGGTGCAAAGCCTGTTAAAGGTTCTAAAATGTCAGTTCACTGTACAGGTAATTTCCGTAAAGATGGATCTAAATTCTTCTCTACGAAAGACGCACCAGGAAAACCAATGGATTTTGAATACAAAGTTCAAGGTATGGTTCCAGGTTGGGAAGAAGGATTGGCAATGTTAGGCAAAGGAGGAAAAGCGAAATTTTTCTTACCGTTTCACTTAGCGTATGGACCACAAGGAAGAAGAGGAGCAATCCCACCTTTCTCTGATCTAATTTTCGCTACAGAAGTATTGAATATTACAGCTCCTGAAACTCCGAAACCAGTTGATGAGTCAATTCCACCGCCACCTAAACCAGTGGATCAAAGCGGGCACAATCATGATGGACACAATCACGATCACTAGTATTTAAATTATAATTTGATTAAGCCGCTTTCAGTTCAACTGAGAGCGGCTTTTTTTTGTGCAACTAATTATTTATTGTACTCGGTTCACTGTTCTGGTTCGAATCGTTTTAGTTATGAAGGATGAAGCCAGAAACTCGAAACCTTTAATTAGTTGGGAATGTTTAAGACCAATAGATTGAGAAAAGAATTTGATAAGGCCACTCCTGCTTCAACCCAGAGTATCTTTTTTTCTTAATTAGAAATGAAAATTATTTACTCTTACCACCAAATCCATAACACTTCTTAGGCGATCCCATTCTAAACGTAAACATAACACCGGAGAAGACATACCAATCGTTAGTTGTTGCATTTCCACGACGGCCAAAACGAGAGCCAGACAGTGAACGGTTTGAAAGTTCCGCAGCCAATGGTCCGTTTTCAGCGGCCAAAAGCGTTGGGTCAATATATGAACCTGATCCAACGTCATCAATATAATCAGTGAATGTTTTTCGGAGACCAATTTCGAAGTTTATCGATGCTTTTTTACCGAGTGAAATTTTAGCTCCAAGACCAATCGGAATGACCAATTGCGTCAATCCATAAGATTCTGAGTTCAATGCTGAACCTTGGCCTTCTGTACCCAGTGGTTGTAAATCAATTTCACCTCCGTCATCGGCTATTGTTTTTGGATTCATTCGAAACAGCGCAATTTCAGTTAAGACATAAGCAGTTCCTTTGTATCTATCATGACCCAATTGAAATGGAAAATAGTTAAATTCTATTCCTGCCCCCAACTCAAATATATCCGTTTGAAAACTTAAGTTTCTATCCACCAAAAGAGCTTCTTTCGAATCCGAATCGTACCCTTCTAATTTACCGTACGTAAAGTTCGCTCTGAAACTTAATCGAGAATGAATATTGTAACGGTAAACAAGACCTCCAGCCAAATTCGTATTTCTATACGGCATGAAAGGATTGAGATCACCGATGTAATAAGATCCACCAATCATAAATCCTATTTCGGATCTAGATGCATTTGTTCTATACTGGGCGTGAACAGCAGATTGCCCTATAAACAAGAACAAAATAAGTGCTATAAATTTTCTTGACATTTTCATTTCAATCGTTGAACGCAAATTTAAAAAGAAAATTGTACAAGAATGATACAATTTTTCAATGCACCATTCTTGTTGAACAATTATTAGAATTTATATCTTTCTCTCCATCGATATCTTGAAACTGAAACATTCATGTTTTTTGGATACTTCACAGTATATCCAAGCTGTTTGCTTTGAACTCCAGCAGGAGCTATACTCATATTCCAAACGACTTCTCCTGTCTCTATATTCTTTTCCGATCCTGACAATTCATCAGCGGTTACAGATATGTCATTACTATTTGAAATAGGCACTTGGTCAAAAACTTCAATCCTTATTGGAACATCTCTATTATTTCTGACTGCAACTTCATACATATAAGAGTCCTTACGCATGTTTCCAACCTCCCTTTTAACACTGAATTCCTTCTTAAGCTTTCTCATTACAAGAACTTTATCATCACGACCAAATGACAAACTAAGTGTGTCAGAAATATTACGCGTACTGATTTCAGAAACACCCACGTATTTCCCTCCAAAATAAACGTTCGATGTACCCGGCATTAATTCAAGATCTTGCCATCCAACTATATGCGCCATCAAGTAAGCTGAACTATTCAATTTCGGAACAGTAATGTGCGAGAAAGTTGCGTCTAAGTTCATTTCTTTTACATTTACGATATACGGTTTTGCATCTGAAGGACATGAGAATGACTTTGCAATCTCAAACTCAGTTGACAGTTCTGAAATCTCAATCATCTCAATCTCTGCCGTTTTATTTCCCACATCTTGGCGTTCTTGTAACTTGAAACTGTTCTCTGCAATCCCTGACTGAAAAACGCCCGCAGCATCATTATTATAGTAGTTATCATAAACCCTTTGGTTGGCTGAATTAACGTTAGAAATCATTTCCTGACGCCTTCCGTCCGTCTTTTTATCTTCTGTGTAATAATTTCTCGAAAACCTCAAATCCTTTTGTTTCTTGAAATTGGTTAAATACCACGGTTCCAAATTTGGAGCAGACGCAGACAATTGAGCATCAGCAGTAGATAGAGTCAACTTTATCCCTTCCCAGTTGTTCCCGGTATTGTTGTAGACCTGCGCCTTGTATTTTAGATTAATTTGCTGCTTTAAATCTTGTGCTGAAAGGTCATATGTTGCAACCCACCCACAATCAGAAACCAAATACGTCAATGACGTTGAAGCGGTCATACTTTGGGCAACATCCAGCAAAACAATAACTTGATTGCTTCTTTGGTTCTCAAAATAATTCAGTTCTACCAATTGAAACCGAGTATTCTCCATACTTGAGTTGTATTCCCGTTGTTCTTTGTTCAGTTTACTCAATGTCTTATTAATTTCAAGTGTGCGCTTTCTATAATAATCTGCCGCTTCTCGAATCTGCGTAACCGTTAGGTTGGCACTTTGACCTCCCAAATCTCTGTTTACGTGCATTACATCCTTTTCGGCATTGTATGAATCAATAATATCCAAATTTTCCTGATACGCATCTTTCATAAACTCCATCGAGTCTTTTAATACGGAAATTCTAGGATTGAATGATTCTGCTGCAAAAAAATCCACCTCAGTAGAAACGGATACTATATTACAAGCTCCGTCGGAAAGAAACTGAATGGACTGTGGATCAGCATACGCCGAAATTCCAGAGAAAATCAATTTGTTTCGCCCTTTCGTTAATTTTATTTCCTGTTGGTGTTTAATTTCACCTGCTGTCAAATACAGTTTAACCTCATCAATTTTTGATTTAATCACCTGTTGTTTAGCATTTTGAGCTGAAGCAATAAATGGCATCAGTACAATTAGTAAAAGAAGTTTTTTCATACTATTTCGTTCATGTTTCCAACCTGTACAGTAGAGTCAAAAATTTGATCAATACAAGTTAAGTTAAGTTAAGTTAATTATTTAACGTTTTATATTTTTTATAACATATTGTTATTTTAAATTTGTTTTGTAGTTTTGCGGATCAATTTATAAAAGAATGACAAACGAAGAATTAATTCAGGTAGCAGAAAAATTTGGAACGCCAACGTATGTATACGATTCAAATGTAATGATAAAACAATACCAAAACTTGCACAATGCTTTTAAACCATTGGATGTTAAGCTCCACTATGCAATAAAGGCTTTGAGTAATACCAATATTCTTCGTCTTCTTAAACAACAAGGTGCTGGTCTTGACGCTGTCTCAATTGAAGAAGTACAGTTGGGTCTGCGCGCCGGTTATTCGCCAGAAAAAATAATGTACACCCCAAATTGTGTTTCCTTTTCTGAAATTCAAGCCGCAGTTGAACTAGGTGTTCACATCAATCTGGACAACCTCATTATGTTGGAAAAATTTGGCAATCATTATGGAAGCTCGGTTGGTGTTTGCGTAAGAATTAACCCGCACATAATGGCCGGTGGAAATTCAAACATTTCAGTGGGTCATATTGATTCTAAATTTGGAATCTCAATCCATCAATTACGACACGTTGTTCGAATTGCAGAAAATTACGAAATGAATATCATGGGGCTTCACATGCATACCGGAAGTGACATAATTGACGCAGATGTCTTTCTACGTGGGGCAGATTTACTGTATCAAGCTGCGGAATACTTTCCCGATCTAAAATTCATGGATTTCGGAAGTGGATTCAAAGTTGGATATAAAGAAGGTGATATGGTTACAGATGTGGATAAAATTGGAAGCAAAATCGTGAATTCCTTCAAAGACTTCTGCAAAGGGTATGGAAGAGAGTTAGAATTGTGGTTTGAACCTGGAAAATATATTGTTAGTGATTGCGGCAAATTTCTCGTTGAAACGAATGTTGTAAAACAAACAACTTCAACCGTTTTCGCTGGCGTAAATAGTGGACAAAATCATTTACTCAGACCAATGTTTTACAATGCCTACCACCAAATTGATAACATCTCAAACTCAGACGGAGAGAAAAAACTGTATTCAATTGTTGGCAATATCTGTGAAAGCGACACATTCGGTTTTGACCGATTGCTGAATGAAGTTCGAGAAGGAGACTTCCTTTCGATTTCAAATGCAGGAGCGTACGGTTTTAGTATGAGTAATCAGTACAATTCACGACTTCGACCTGCTGAAGTTCTTTGGCACTATGGGAAGGCTCATTTAATTAGAAAACGTGAAGTTTTAGAGGATATCTATAGAAATGAGCTTCAAATAGATGATTTGATCGAGGCTTGAAATCCAGTTAAAATTAGTGTAGTTGAGTTTAGTTTAGTTTAGTTTAGTTTAGTAAAAAACTAACACTATGGCACAGGTAATTGGAATTGGAGGGATTTTTATAAAATTTAAGGATCCAAGTAAAATGCGTGAATGGTATTCATCAATTTTAGGCATGACAATCCTTGATTATGGCGTACTATTCGAATTCAACGGTGATACAGACCCGAAGAAGGGATATTTACAACTCGGAACTTTTGAAGATTCAACTGATTATTTCGGTGTTTCAAATCAACAAGCCATGTTAAACTTCCGAGTTGATAACATAGATGATTTCAAGAACCAACTTATTGAGGCAAAGGTCAAAATTGTAGATGAAATTGAAAGCTACAGTTACGGTAAATTCCTGCACATCGAAGACCCTGAGGGAAACAGAATTGAACTATGGGAAGCTGTAGATAAGGAGTTTGAGGATTCTAAAGGCCCTAAAATGCCAATGAAATAATTACTTTGAGATTCTATTAAAGAAGCGATCCAAGTTATCGTTCTTAATAAGAGATTCAGATCCAAGAATTAAAATATGTTTGCATTTGAAATTATTCAACCACATCTCTAAATTGGAAACAGCCACTTGAAGTGTACCATTAACGTCTATTTTTTGTGTTGGAATGTGTTTTTTATCGAATAGGTCATAAATATCTACATGATCCCTTTCAATATCTTGATTCGCATTGATCAATAACAACCCTTCAGGCAATTCCTCTGCTTTATGATCGTATTCAATTACAATCACACCGGCCGTGTTCGCCCAATCAGTGATGTAACTTGAAAAAGTCGAGTTTGACTCTAGATATATTGAATTCACCTTCATTATATGCGTGTTGTAATTATGTTTTCGCGGGTGCAAATATACTGGTTTAAATAACACAGTGTGCAATAACCGATCAATTAATATACCAACATCACTAATTTAATTCATCTATTTTTTCGATAGGTCTGGCAATAACAGCTTTATTACCTAGCACAACAATCGGTCTTTCAATTAGTTTCGGATATTTCAGCATTGCATCGATCCATTCATTTTCGCTTAATATCTTTCCTTTAAATTGTTCTTTAAAATCTGGTTCTCCTTTACGAACAAGTCCTTCTGCACGAATTCCAAGTTTGATCAGAACACTCTCCAAGTCAGCTTTCGTAGGTCTTTCATTTAAATATTCAATTACCTGATACTCCTTATTCGCTTCTTCCAAGTATGCAAGCGCCATTCTACTTTTCGAGCACCGAGGGTTGTGATAGACTATATAATCAGACATAATTTTTTGTAAGCCTTTTAAAGTTCAATATTTTGGTTTCAAATCAATTGCCGTAGGTCATCAAGAAGGCTTTGAGGAATCCATTAAGATCACCATTCATAACGGCATCCACGTTTCCAGTCTCATGCCCAGTTCTTACATCTTTAACCAATTTATAAGGCTGCATGACATAATTCCTTATTTGAGACCCCCACTCAATCTTCTTCTTACTTGCTTCAATTTCTTCTCGTGCCTCCATTCGAGCTCGGTATTCCAATTCATACAACTGCGATTTCAGCAATTGCATCGCTTTTTCCTTATTTCCAAGCTGAGAGCGCCCTTCTGAATTTTCAATTATTATCCCAGTAGGTGCATGACGGAGCCTAACGGCTGTTTCTACCTTATTTACATTTTGACCACCGGCACCACCAGACCTAAAAGTTTCCCAAGTAAGATCAGCAGGGTTTACATGAATTTCAATTGATTCGTCTACTAAAGGATACACGTAAACTGAAGCAAAAGAGGTGTGTCGTTTAGCATTCGAGTCAAATGGAGAAATTCTCACCAAACGGTGAACACCATTCTCTCCCTTTAAATAACCAAAGGCAAAATCACCTGTGATTTCCAATGTCACAGTTTTAATTCCCGCAACATCGCCATCTTGATGGTTAAGTTCTTTTAAGGTATACCCATTCTTCTGAGCCCACATTGTATACATTCGCATCAGCATAGATGCCCAATCACAACTCTCTGTCCCACCTGCCCCGGCAGTAATCTGAAGCACAGCACTCAAAATATCTTCTTCACCGGAAAGCATGTTCTTCAACTCCAATTCCTCTACATCCGTGCGTATTTTATTATACAATTCCTCCAGCTCTTCTTCGCTTCCTTCGCCCTCCTTAACAAATTCCAATATCACTTCGACATCTTCATGATCAGTAACTAAAGCATCAAATGCGTTGACCCAAAATTTTAATCCACGGATGGATTTCATTTTAATCTCAGCTTTCTTTGGGTCATTCCAAAAATCAGGGTCTTGCGTTTTCAATTCGTCTTCAGTCAATTGAAGTCGCTTCTCATTGATTTTGAGATACTCGCCAATCGCGTCAATTCTTGTCCGAAGCTCTTTAAGATGGTCCTGATTTATCATATTGACCAAAATTAGTTAAAAAGATGATAAGATTTGTTCAGAACTTAATGCCTTGCAACTATCTTGAGTTTAAGAAAAATTATACATTTGCGACTCAAAATTTATTGAAATGAATATTCCACAAGATCTTAAGTACACAAAGGACCACGAATGGGTCCGCATTGATGGAGACGTTGCTACAGTTGGTATTACAGAGTTCGCGCAGAGCGAATTAGGAGACATTGTTTACGTTGAAATTGAAACAGAAGGAGAAACTCTTGCTAATGAAGAGGTTTTTGGATCAATTGAAGCTGTTAAAACAGTTTCAGATTTATTTATGCCAGTATCTGGAGAAATCAAGAGCTTTAATGAGGCTTTAGAAGGTTCACCTGAAACGGTTAACTCGGATCCTTACGGTGACGGTTGGATGGTAAAAATAACGATGTCCGATACTTCTCAAGCTGAAGCGCTTCTTAGTGCTGATCAGTACACTGAGCTCTTAGGATAAATAGGAATACTCTCAAATTGAGTCTTCGACATTTTATTCCAGGCGTTCTGTGGATTTTCGTAATGGGGCTGCTTTTCTTGGCACCACAAAGCAATCCGCCACATACTTATTTTGGAACTATTCCATCAAGATCAATTCTGCATGGAATAATGTTTTTAGGATTTGTGCACATTTGGATTGGGGCATTAAAGAAACAATTAAAGCACGCTTCGATTCGAAGCAAAGCCGTTAAACTAGTATTCGGATCAGCGCTTATCTTTGCGTTAATCACCGAGTTAGTTGTATACCTTGCAGGGATAAGTTCTATGTTTAGCTTATGGAATTTACTCTTCGATATTGTCGGTGCTGCTTTAGGAATATTAACGTTTAAGTTACTGTATCAGCAATGTTATTGATTAAATGGTACAGGATTTGTAAACAATAATTAATATATTTACGTATACAATTGAGTAAAGTATGGAATTAAAGAAAAATAACGCGGCCAATAATGAGAACTTAAGAGTTCCTATTCGACTTATGGGACTTTTGTTTGTATCTGGTATTGTTTTGGCCTCATTCACATTTAAGGTTGTTACTGTGGAAGATGAGTTAAGTCAAAATACGGAAAGCGCCGTAAATAATGACATCCTTGTAATTGAGGAGGAACCAGAAACTCCTGAACAAGAAGAACCGCCAGAAGTACAAGCTACTCCCCCTCCAACGGAGACGAGTATTGTGGAAGAAAACAAACCTGACGAAATCGTTGCAGCCGTTACACCGCCGCCACCAAAGCCCCCAGCAATTGTTGATGCTCCAATTACAGAAGCTGAGATTATTGATTTCCCAGATGTTGAGGCAGGTTTCCCAGGTGGAGCTGCTGAGTTACAGAGATGGATAAGTGCAAACGTACAATATCCTGAAACTTCAGTTGAAATGGAAGACCAAGGAAGAGTATTCCTTTCTTTCGTAGTTGAACCTGACGGAAGAATTACAAAAATTGTGGTTGAAAGAGGTGTCACTAGGGAATTAGACAGAGAGGCTATGCGAGTTGTTCGAATGATGCCAAGATGGAGTGCTGGTGAAGCTAAGGGTAAAAAGGTTAGAACGCGTTGTCGTTTGCCTATCGTATTTACCCTAAATTAAAGAAAACATTAACTTTAAAAGCCCCATTTGGACCAGTCCAGATGGGGCTTTTTCTTTTTGGTACATTGTTTGCATAATTCGTATTGTTCAAGTGAACAATTAATATTACGAATGTTATGGAAATTAAAAAAAGCAATAAAGCTAACAATGAAAATCTACGGTTCTCGATTGCACTTATGGCCTTCCTTTTCGTAGGAGGTCTTGTTTTAGCATCATTTACGTACCAAACGAGTTTGGAGGCAGACCTTCTTACTGTATCAGAAGCAAATTCTACTGAAATTGAATATATTCTAGAAGAAGCTCCAGTTAAAGAACCGGAGACTAAGGTTGAGCCTGAAGTCACACCTCCACTCACATCAAAGATAATTATCGTTCCGCCAAAAACGGACCCACCGAAGACCGCAATACAACTTACCCCCCCAAAACCACCTAAAGTAAATCCGAACCCACCAGTTATTGTACCAGAACCAATCGACTTCCCTGATGTTGAGGCAATGTTCCCGGGTGGGGCAGCTGAACTTCAAAAATGGATTTTTGCGAATGTTGAGTATCCAGAAGCATCAATTGAAATAGAAGATCAAGGACGTGTTTTCCTGTCCTTCATTGTTGAAGCAGATGGTTCAATTACAGGAGTGAAAGTAACGAAAAGTGCGAGCAAAGAATTGGATCGTGAAGCGCAACGTGTAACTCGAAAAATGCCAAAATGGACACCAGGAGAAGTAGCAGGTAAACGCGTTCGAACACGCTGCAGACTTCCAATTGTATTCACCTTGGAATAAAAAATAAAATTCGTCTGAATAAAAAATCCCCCTTAACAATGTTAAGAGGGATTTTTTATGTGAAATAGAATTAATAAGAAGACGTCGCTCCTCCAATATTTTCAATGGGATGCCATGTCGTTTTAATCTCTGTGCAATCCGTAATAAAATGCATTCCTTGGCTTTCTGCCTTCATCCAATCATTTGAATACGTTCGAATTCGTTTTAAATTAAGAACAGACATTTCTCTCAACGAAGTAATTAATTCAGCATCGCTACCAGAATAAACGATTGCATTAACATCCATGTGAGAAGCCATTGGCTTTGTCATTTCAGCGTGATTACCTGTTAGAATATTTATTACACCTCCAGGTACATCTGAGGAGTTCAATACCTCAGAAAAAGTAACCGCTGCCAAAGGCAAGCTTTCAGAAGCCAGAACAACGCATGAATTGCCGCTTGCAATTACCGGAGCTATGGAAGATACAAGCCCAATCAATGAAGTAGATTCATCAGCTAAAATTCCAACAACTCCCATTGGTTCACTCACCGAAAAGTTAAAATGCGAAGAGGCAACTGGATTTACAGATCCTTGAATTTGATTGTACTTATCGCACCATCCAGAATAATAAATCAATCGATCAATGGCCAATTCAACTTCAGCCTGTGCTTTGGCTTTCGTGACTCCCTGAAACACGATCTCTTCAATGAATTGAGATTTCCGACCTTCTAACATTTCCGCAATTCGATATAAAATCTGTCCACGGTTAAATGCCGCTCTCCCAGACCAATCACCAAACGACTTTCTTGCTGCTACAGCAGCATTCCTGACATCCTTTCTAGATGAAAGACAGATATTACCTATCAATTCACCCTTGGCATTCTTTGGAGTATAGAACCTTCCTGATTCGGTACGAGGAAACTTCCCTCCGATGTAAATCTTATATGTTTTTAAAACTTTCAATCTATCCATCTTAGTTTAATTTAACGTAAGCTTCTAGCCCATGTAATCCACCCTCTCTTCCAAAACCACTTTCTTTATATCCTCCGAAAGGCGAAGTAGGATCAAATTTATTATAAGTATTTGCCCAAATAACACCCGCTCTTAGTTTTGATGTCACGTTGAATATTCTTGATCCTTTCTCCGACCAAACGCCTGCGGCAAGACCATAGGGCGTGTTATTCGCCTTTTGAATCACCTCGTCAACAGTTCTAAATGTTTGAACAGTTAAAACAGGCCCAAAAATTTCCTCTTGGACCAATCTACTCGACTGAGCAACATCAGTAAACAAGGTCGGTTTGCAGTAATACCCACCCGTAGGCAAGCTGCATTCGCTTTGATACATTGTCGCACCTTCCTGTTGACCAATTTTTATGTAACTATCAATAACTGATAATTGTTCCTTTGAATTAATTGCTCCAACATCAGTGTTCTTATCCAATGGATCACCGATAACCAGAGATTTCATTCTATGCTTTAACTTTTCAATAACCTGCTCAGCAACGGACTCTTGAACAAACAATCTTGAACCTGCACAACAAACATGGCCTTGATTAAAGAATATTCCATTCACAATTCCCTCTACAGCTTGATCAATTGGCGCATCATCCAGAATAATATTCGCAGACTTACCACCCAATTCGAGTGTTGCTCTCTTATTTGTTCCAGCAATCGATTTTTGAATCAACTTACCAACTGCGGTAGAGCCAGTAAAAGCAATTTTATCAACATCCTTGTGGTTTACGATTGCCGCTCCGGTGTCGCCGTGTCCGGTAATTATATTCACAACCCCGTCTGGCAAGCCTGAATCCTTAATAAGCTCTGCCAATTTCAATGCAGTTAAAGGTGTTGTCTCGGCTGGCTTAAGAACCACAGTGTTTCCCGCGGCAAGTGCTGGAGCAATTTTCCAGGCCGCCATTAACAATGGAAAATTCCATGGGATAATTTGTCCGGCTACGCCTAAAGATTCTACTTTTCTGTTTGGAAATGCGTACTCTAATTTATCCGCCCATCCGGCATAATAGAAAAAATGATTACAAGCCAAGGGAACATCGACATCTCTAGATTCACGAATAACCTTTCCTGAGTCAAGAGATTCAATAACTGCGAATTCTCTTGCGCGCTCTTGCATTAATCGAGCAATACGATAAATATATTTTGCGCGTTCTGCAGCGGAAATTTTAGACCAAACTGTCTCATACGCTTTTCGAGCGGCTTTTACAGCCTTGTCAACATCCTTTTCATCTGCGTGTGCAACTTCGGCTAATTTCTTTTTATTCGCAGGATTAATAGTATCAAAATACTTCCCCGAATTTGGTTTCACCCATTTCCCACCAATAAATAGATCGTATCGATCTTTTAAATTAATGTGACCAGTACTTTCAGGCGCTGGAACGTAATCCCATTCAACTGCCTTTTTGTTTTTAGGTTCTTTCATAATTAATCGATTGAAAAATAATCTGATGATTGATACACACCTGTTTCGGCTTTCATTATTTGCATCAAAACGTCATTCGCCAAACTGCTTGCTCCGAATCTAAACCATTCGTTGGTCAACCATTCTCCTCCTAGCACTTCTTTCACCATAATTAAATTATGCAATGCCAATTTTGAATTTGAAATTCCACCAGCAGGTTTCATTCCTACTTGAATTCCAGTCTTAAGCTTAAAGTCACGAATTGCTTCTAACATTGTATAGGTAACTTGCATTGTCGCTGCAGGTTGAATTTTTCCTGTAGATGTCTTAATAAAATCGGCACCAGCATACATCGCAATATCACTAGCCCTTCTTACATTATCCAAGGTCACTAATTCTCCTGTTTCAAGAATAACTTTCAATCTCGCTTCACCACATATTTCTTTAATTGCTGCAATTTCATCGAAAACAAAGTTGTACTCACCAGAAAGGTATTTGCCCCGAGAAATAACCATGTCAATTTCATCTGCTCCAGAATCCACGGCAAATTTAGTATCGGCCAACTTAACTTCCAAAGGAGCTTGACCGCTTGGGAAAGCCGTTGATACAGAAGCAACATTAATTCCTGTTCCTTCTAGTTCTTTCTTAGCAAGAGCTACCATTGTCGGGTATACGCATACCGCTGCAACAGTAGGAAGACCTGGATGAACATCATGCAAATGCGCGGCTTTATAGCACATCTGCTTAATTTTACCAGGTGTATCTTTCCCCTCTAATGTTGTCAGATCGATCATACTCAAAGCCATTTTCAAGCCTTGCATTTTCATTTCATTCTTGATGCTTCGTTTTTGAAATCGAGAGACTCTTTCTTCTACCCCTACTTTGTCAATTCGAGGTGATTGAGTAAAATCAGGAGGCGCACTATTT
>JBLHVW010000082.1:0-16145 GCA_047628775.1 Salibacteraceae bacterium
GGTGTTGATGGTATCGACGGACCAATGGGACCACAAGGACCAATGGGTATGAATGGAATTGATGGTATCGACGGAGCAGTTGGACCAGCAGGAACAAATGGAACTGACGGTGCTGATGGAATCGACGGAGCAGTTGGACCAGCAGGAACAAATGGAACTGACGGTGCTGATGGTATCGACGGAGCAGTTGGACCACAAGGGCCAGCTGGAAGTGCTGACGCATGGGGCTTGACAGGAAACGCTGGAACGGTAGATGGCACCAATTTCATTGGAACAACAGATAACGTACCATTAACAGTAAAAATAAATAGCGTTAAATCAGGTTATGTAGGTTCAAATGGTAGTACTTTCTTAGGGTACAATTCTGGTAATGTCTCAAATCAATCAAGCAACACAGGAATAGGACTTAATGTATGGTCTCATGTGAGCAATACAGGTTCTGGAAACACAGCTATCGGTGCTAACTCGATGGGAGTTAATACGGGAAACTACAATGTGGCAATGGGCTTTTCTGCTCTTAATTTTGGACATGGAAGTGAGAATGTTGCTATTGGTATTAGTACCTTGGGTAATTGCTCCGCTCCAGGAGACAACAATGTTGCAATAGGTTCTTATGCCTTGCAAAACAATACAAGCGGAATGAACAACACGGGTATTGGTCAACATGCGCTACGCGCAAATTTAACGGGAACTTTTAATATTGCTATTGGTTACTATTCTTCTAAAAATACGACTAGTGGATATCGCAATATTTCTCTCGGTGCGTTTTCTCTTCAAACCAATACCACAGGGCAAACTAATACCGCGATAGGTATGAATGCGCTTTATTATAATACTACTGGTAACTATAATATTGGAATAGGAGAGGCTTCGCTAATTAGTAACGTTACAGGAACAGGAAATCTAGCAATTGGATACGGTGCCGATGTCACTTCTGGGGCTTTAACTAGCGCGACAGCAATTGGTTACCAGGCAAAAGTGTCAACAAGTAATAGTCTTGTGCTAGGAGGAACGGGTACTAATGCTGTTAATGTGGGTATTGGAACCACTTCTCCTGCGGCTAATTTAGATGTAGTAGGTACCGTAAAGATTACGGATGGTACTGAAGGTGCTGGAAAAGTGTTAACTTCTGATGGTACTGGTAATGCAACTTGGCAAACGGCTTCTGGACCTGCAGCTCACTACATTGGTGAGAGCTACGGTGGTGGTATCGTCTTCTTTGTATATGACGGTGGTGCACACGGATTGATTGCTTCAACAGCTGATCAAAGTGCAGGAATTCAATGGAGTAACAACGGTATTTGGAAATTTATCGGTGTTAGTGGTGATGGAGTAGGTTCTGGAGATCAAAATACAAGTGTTGCAATTGCAGCAATGGTAAATGATAACCAAAATGGTGCGTTCGCTGCCAGAGCTTGTGCTGATTATTCAGTTGTTTCTGGAGGAATGATGTACGGAGATTGGTACATGCCTTCTTGGGAAGAACTAAAACTTCTATATGCTGAGCGAGTAGCTGTTGGTGGTTTTGCGAATGCTGAATATTGGAGTTCTACTGAAGTAGCGGTAGGAACTGGTTCTGGTGATTTAGCTTACATGAAACACTTTGGTAGTGCGGCAGAAGGATGGAGTCAAAAACAAAATCCTAAACCAGTTCGTGCAATTAGAGCATTTTAAACTAAAAAGAAAGTAACGATTTTATAAACGAATAGTTATCGACGAAAAATCCCTCCAAGTTGGAGGGATTTTTTTATGCCTTTTAAATATTGAATTTTACAAGAAAAAGTAAATGTTCTTAAATGGTTATCATTTAAGAGAATAGAATACACGGCTTTTCAAGTGGTATTGGATAAATGGTAAAAACGAGTGTGCATTGATTCTGCAGTATTGAGTTGTCAAATCTCCATTTTACTAGGTCGTAAACCCTTTAATTTCAAAAGGGAAAATAAATGATGCGAGTGCACTCCTGTGGGCTTTTGAAACGTGTTCTGCGTAAGTGATGAAACTACGGTACAATGTATCGGAATACGAACTTCCCAATTTGGAAAATAGTGGTTCTAATTTAAGTAACTCTTTATTGATGGCTCTTTCTCGTTCATCTTTACCTTTCGGAAGTTTATTCTCAAGCTGCTCAAGGTTTGCTACAAAAACTTTTTGTACCTCTATATAAAAATTTCGAAGAAGTAGATCGGATGAAAAAGTTTTGATCTGCGAAAATTCTATCGCTGACCTTTTTTCTTCTGCATCCATTTTTCCATCTGTATTCGCTGCAAGTAAAGAAATATACACAGGAGCCATGAGCAACTGTTCTTTTTCCTTCTGATCTAGTTTTTCAAGTGCCTTCATCATATATCTTTTTTTTGGATTTATTGCATTCTTAGTAATTCATCATGCCATGATCACTCCGATCTGTTTCCTCCTGCTGCATCATCTTATTTTTCATGTTTTCATTTTTCATAATTCTGTTTCCCACGTTAGCACAGAAAACAGAGTCATTCTCTAACATATACATCATATTGTTCATCATCAAACGTTGCATTGAAGTATCAGATCTCATCCTGTCCATCATGCCTTTTCCTGACATCTTCGAGTTCATCATTGGATTATTTCCAGTCATCATTTCCATTCCATGATTGTTTTGCATCATCGAGTCCATCACTTGATTCATGTAATTGTCATTGTTGACTAATTCAGAGATGATCTGTCCGCGTGTTTCACTGTTAGTGCAAAGTTGATCTGCTGAAGGGGAGCTACATTTCGTAGGTAACATCATTATTGATATTGATACAAATAGAATTGATAATTTTTTCATAATTTTTGTTTTATTTGAATGTTCTCTAATCTTCTGGTAACAGGTATTTCAATCGACTGGAACTATGATTTTCGCTTGCTGTAAAGGTCGGTACCTTTTGAGGTTAAAGAGTTACATACTAACAAAGAGAAGTTACATGATTCAATTCCAGAAACGTTACATGCTTGTCACGCGATAAGAACTCCGATTATCGCTGCAATCCTCCTCAAAAAACAAACATCATTTCACGCACATATACCCATCCAAATCAGGTAATTGTTCAAGCCGATTTTCAACAGCTTTAGGTTATTTTTACCTTGAACCAAGGTTACTAAAAAACACAAGTACTGATGAAAAAAAGAAATCCCTCACGGCATACTGCTCCAGCCATAAAAGATGACAGCAAAGACCTGAAAAAAAAGCCCACAGCAAATGACGTTCCTTGTTGGGACAGCGACGGAAATATTGACATTGTGACGAAAAGGCTCAAGGAAATGTTCGTTGAAATGGGGCAGAAAACACGAATCGAAATGGGGCAGAAGCCCGCAGAACGTGCTGTTTTTAGAAAACAACACGGAATAGCATACGGAACTTTCACCATTAACCCCGATATTGATCCAGCGTATAAAGTTGGAGTTTTTGCAGGCAGTTCTTACGAATGTGTTGCACGGTTTTCAAGTGATACGGGACCAACATCACCGGATTTGTATTCAACATTAGGTCTAGGTCTAAAGTTATTCGGAATTAACGGGCCAACACTTATTGACGGTGGTAACAATGCCGATTTTATTTTTCAAAACATCGACCGATTCTTTGCGCGCGATGCCGACCAAATGTGCGCGTTTACCACAGCCGGAGTTATCGACAAGGATTACGATAACTATATAGATCAGCACCCGGAATTAAAAGATATTTTGACTGCGATGACGAAAGTTGAAGCAAGTTGTCTCAGCGCAGGTTACTGGTCAATTTTGCCTTTTGATTTAGGAGAAGCCAACATTGTTAAATACAGATTGGTTCCCGACAATACGGACAGAGGTGCGCCTTTCAACGATACTGATTATTTATCCCTTGATTTGCAACAACGATTGCGGCAGGGAGATTCCAAATTTAGATTTGAAATTCAATTGAGAACAAATCCAGAGACGATGCCATTGGATGATGCTCAAGCTGTTTGGAGTGAGAAGGAGAGTCCATACATTTCAATTGCAGAATTAACATTCCCGAAACAGGATATTTGTGCAATCGGTCAACCTGAATTTGGGAATAATCTTTCGTTTAATATTTGGAGAACGCTTGATGCGAATAAACCACTCGGCTCAGTAGCTGAAGTAAGAAGAACAGTTTATGAAGCAAGCGCCGAGGCAAGACAACAGGCAAATGGTCAGCAATTCCAAGAACCAAATAAAATCAATCCAGATTTTGAAGGGAATATCTACGAAGATGATGATTGCATCGTAACTGCTGGGATTTACCCGCCAATTGGTGTAATGCGCGTTGGAAATAGCGACAGCGAATACTTCATCGGCCCACTAATCGATAATCCCGAACCAAGGCTGGAAGAAAGCGCTTATAGAGACAAGACAGGAGCTCTGAAACGCCAAGCAGCTCAATTTAGAGTTTACGGTTTTAACGCTGCTGGAAAAGCAATTAAAGAATTGACAGCCGATAACGCTGAGATTAAATGGACAAGTCATTTAGCGAATCAAAAATCGTCGTGGTACGAATTTCAAATAGCTTTGGATATTCCTGAAGCTGCAGATGCACCGCCATCGATGTTGAGAAATATCAATGTTGCAGATCGTGACAGCCTCGTTATTGATGGAGGATCAAATTCTGTCTCGGGTAGAAATAAAACGAAAGGAAATGTCTTTGAGGGCAAATTCCAAGGCAAAAAAGTCTATTTGGGAGAAATGCACACGGATGAAAAAGGGCGGTTGATTATGCTTGGAGGTCGTGGTAAATCCGAAAATATCGACAAACAAATCGCAGTTACATTTGCTAATAATGAAGGTTGGTACGATGACATTTCGGACGGTCCAGTAACAGCCAAAGTTGTTTATGAAGGCGTTGAGCTTAGAGTTGACCCAGCTTGGGCCATTTGTTCTCCACCGGATTACGCGCCAATGCAAAAGTCCGTTCGTACAATGTGGGATCTAATGCGCGATGTTGCTGTAAATGCAGGATTAATGGCGCGTCCAGCACGTCCTTCTTTTACAAAGGATATTCTTCCAATCTTTGAACGAATGACGAATTTACAATGGGTAAATGCAGGTTTTGCAGCCGCATTTGGTTGGGAAGGTCAGTTCGATTATACAACAACTGAATGGAAAAATAGATTAAATGATCCATCGTCAGCGAACATTGAAATGAGAAGAACAATTTCAAATAATTTCAGACGGTATGATGTTCAAGGGGCAACGGCCTCTCAACTTTGGCCATGGCTGTATGGAGATGCGATTAGCGTTCCTTCAATTGGGTCTCCGCGTCAAAATGCAACGATATCATCGCTTCAATTGTCATTTCTTGATCAATGGGTCAAAGGTGAGTTCGATGCAGATTACGTCGACTTAACAGGATGTCCTCACATTCCTCCGACGCCAACGATTGATGAATTGCCCATTGCCGAACAACCGGATATGTTGACAAAAGCAGCGATGGACTTCTGTTTGGCAGATGCGTTTCACCCGGGCTGTGAAATGACGTGGCCGATGAGAACTTCTGGAATGTATTCTGAGCCATTTCGATTGAAACACGCACTTGTGATACCTCCTGTGAATAGACAGTATTACGGACCGACAATGAGCAGTGATGTTTTCACGCTTGCCGAAGGACCTCTATTGGGTGGTCAAACTGCGGGTGGAGTTACACGATGGATGGCCATTCCGTGGCAAACCGATACAGCCAGTTGTAGAGATGGATACACGTCAGAATACGATCCGTATTTGCCAACGTTCTGGCCAGCAAGAGTTCCAAATGATGTCTTGGATCAGAAGCGCTATGAAGAAGCAATTGATCCGAATCTTTCAGAGGAAACGCGCAAACAAGCTTTCGCATACAGAACGGCTTGGTTGGATAATTTACCGTTGGACGGAAAACCAGCAACGTATACCAATCAAATCAATAGTATGGTGAAGTATTTTGATAAGCTTGCGGTTGTGCAAGGGCGACTTGGAACACCAAGTGATCCCAACTTCCCTGATCAGATGCAAGTTGGAATTCTCCCTACAGGCGAGCATGAAAATGAATTGGTTTTACAAGCCTTGAAAGAGCTTAAGGAATTAGATGTTTCTTCTCGTACTAAAAGAGGGGATTCAATAGCAAATACACATTTGAAGAGTTCGGTTGATAGGCTTGCAGATAAACAAATACTGTCCAAAGTAGATTTGAGAAAATCAGCAACAGAAGCCTTAAACTTGCTTTTGGAAGGCGATTTAAAAGATGATTTAGAGTCCTTACCAAGTGTGGCTAAAGTATTGAACTTACTCACATCGAAAGTGAAGCCAAATACAACAGGATTCGGAGTGAAAGACACTTCAAAACCGCGTATCGAATTAGGGGTTACCGAAAAAGCGAACCGATTTGAGAGATACAAAGCAAAAGGATGATTGATTAATGAGCGATCATAAAATTGAATCTGATATATTAATAATTGGAGGGGGAATTGCTGGCTGTATTGCCGCAATTGCCCTTTCTGATTACTACAGCGTTGTTGTAATTGACAAGGAGTCAGAAGCTAAAGCCCGAATAGGTGAGTGCTTGGCTCCCGCCGCAAGAAGAATCTTGAAGGAACTGGGCTTGGATAAAGAACACAATGCATCGAATGAGCACTTAATCAACATTGGAACGAAGTCCTATTGGGGGAGTGGCCAACTTCAAGTCGTGGACCATCTGAATAATCCAGACGGCAATGGTTGGTACTTGAACCGAAAAAGTTTTGAAAGCAATTTACGGAAATCAGCTCAATCGAGAGGGGTAGAGTGTATTTGGCCCGCTCAATTTCAAAGCAGCGAATTTGTGAATTCGAAATGGGATACCACCGCGAAATTGGATGTCAAAGCCCCAGATTCGATTACTTATAAAATCAATTCCAAATTTGTAATAGACGCCAGCGGACGGCAATCACATTTTGCTCGAAAACAAGGTGTTGAACGCATTCACTTGGATAAACTCGTGAGCTGTTGGGCGACAATGCCAAATTACAATGAAAACAGGATGAGCATAATTTCCCCAATTAAAGACGGTTGGTGGTACAGTTCGCCTTTGCCAGGAAACAGGTTACTTTTGGCACTTCAAACGGATTCTGATTTAATTGAACGAGGAATGAATAAAGATGTGTCCTTATTCAAAGAGCAAATTCGATTGAATCCTGAAATGCACAAATTCATTGAAGGACATGAAAGTGAATTGGAATTGCACGGAATCGTCTCCGCAAATTCATCACGATTAACAACCGTTTCGGGAAACCAGTGGGTGGCTCTTGGAGATGCCGCACTTAGTTTTGACCCTTTATCTTCGCAAGGAATGTTTAATGCTATGGCGAGTGCAATGCAATTGTCTAAGGTAATGTTGCATTCAAACGTTGTTCAGAATATAGACGAATTTAAAACTGAGCAATTCCATAACATGTATGGGGAGCAAATAAATTCTATTTGGGAACGCTACTTGACGCACAAAAAGACATATTACAGTCAAGAGTTGCGTTGGGAGAATTCTGAGTTTTGGAAACGAAGGAATTCATAATTGACAATTTTCAGCTAAAACCTCTCACCTCTAAGCCCTTGAAATTCAAAAGCATCAAGTAAAATCATCTTGTAAATAAAAACAATCATACCCTAAATATGCGACTAGGTAAATTTACACGATGAAACAAACAGGTGTTTCCACGCTTAAACAAAATTAATTAATTACTCGATTTTACCATGTGCCAAAAGTCATTTAACCACTATTTATTGAATACAAGACGGATTCTAAAAAGTATAAAATAGAGTGATAACTTAAAAAAATCAATTGATTCAATTACAAATACTCGTTTATTTATCAGCTTCTTCTAATCTAAATCCCTGTTTGATGAAAAATGAGACAGGGTTAAAAATACAGTAGCGACTAATATTCAACTGTCTGTCTTACAATTAATAATTTGTGAAAAAATTATTTTTCGCGTACTTGCATACATTAGCGCAATAACCAAAAACTACTATTATGAGTGACTATTTAAACAAAATTGTATCAAATAATACCAAGTGGGAGAATAAGAAGTCAAGTTCAATTTCCTTCGAATGAAGATACTGTTCATTGTTATTTTGGAATAAATTCAATCGGGAAATTAGTTGCTTATTTGGTCGCCAGTTCTAATGATACAGAAAATCACAGTGACGCGTCCAATGTTGTTTATGGTAGAGTTCAATAAAAATATTTCCAATACTCAATAGCAATGAAGACGCATTGATAACAACTGTTAATGCCTATCAAATTACACAGAACTGGAACGATCAATATCCTACATGGACGCGGAATCAACCCTGTCATGATCAAATTTTTATGCCTTCCAGACTCCAGCTGATAACATTACTATAGATACCAACTATACTGGATTTACTATACACAACTGGGCAGTGAGTTAAGGTATGTTCGCATAAATTTCCTGAGTAATATGTCAAGACGCAAATTTTAAGCTCAACGCAGTCAAGTTGGGAGAAGAAAAGAGGAATGTAGCACAGGCCGCTCGGGAATTAGAAGTAAAAGCCTCTTTGATTCACAGGTGGAAGCGAGAACAACAAGAGTTTACTCATAATAGCTTCCCTGGTCATGGAAAAGTAAAAATGACCGACGAGCAACGAGAGATCGTAGAACTCAAAAAAGCCCTTGGAGAAGCAAAAATGGAAACTTAAATCCTAAAAAAGGCGATCAGCATCTTCTACGCGAGCGATAAGAGAAAGTATACTTTCTAGAAACAAAAGGTATTGCAGTTTCAAACTTAGGTTTATGAAACAAAATAGACTAAAATATCCTGTTGAGATGATGTCAAAAATACTTGATGTGAGTACAAGGGGTTACTATAACTGGCTAAAATTTGGCCTACCTGATCGATTGTTAAAGAATCGAAAAATCATTGAGCTTATTGAAGACATTTTTGAAAAGAGTAATGAAAGTTATGGTTCTCCAAGGATGGCAGTCGATTAGAAAAACGGAGATATAAATTATCTAGACCACGAACTACTCGGATGATGAAAGATTCTTGTACGAATTACGCAGTGAATAAAACTATTGAACGTTTGTTGAAGTTTACTGATAATTCTCAAAGAGAAAGTTTCGTGTAAAAAAGGCTTTACCTTGAGTGCAATTCTAGAGAGAAACCCGCTCCGTTTTAGATTCGTTCGGTTTATGATGTTGTTATTAATAATATGGAATTACTTGTGAATCCAATCTCATTATTCCTCCTCTTTTCATACTTAGAATATAGTTTACCATGCACAATTACGCTTATTATAAAACCCTTTATCTCAAAACGTAAATTACGATAGGAAATAAATTTGTTACGTTGGGAAGTTTTAAAATACGTTAGGAAATAAATTTAGCACGTTAGGGAAATCAATCTTGACTTTGGGAAATTGACTAAATGCTGCCTTGAAATAGCTTTCTATATTTGAAAGACTTAATTGTTTGATATTGAAGACGAAGATCAATTTCGTGAAGCAACAACGGATATCTTAAAAGATATTTAACTAAGACTGAAAAACAGAAGTTAATTCCATATTAAATAGCTCATCAAAAGCAATGAAACTAGAAAAAAAGAGGATTATTGTTGATAGGATTTTAAAACATTTTTTTTTAAATGTTACATTAAAAGGCACAGTTGAAGTAGCATCAAAAATTACAGAAATATTAAGTAACGATGCTTCTAAGTGCTGTTTTCGCAAGAAAAACGCTGAATTAGCGTTCAATTTAGCACAAGGGAACTTGTCATATCAATTAGAGATTATGGAATAGGTATTTCAAAGACAGAAATTTTAAACCTGTTTCTACGCTTCTTTCGGGCTAACAATGTTACAGAAATTAAGGGCACAGGTTTAGGATTGAGCATCGCGAAGGAATACGTTGAAATTAACAAGAGGCATATTGCCGCTCAATCAAAATTGGGAGAAGATAGTTTCTTTGAGATAACGTTTTAAAAAATATAAGTTATGAAAGGAATCGTATTTACCGAGTTTTTAGAACTAGTTGAAAATGAGTTTGGCTTAGAGATCGTTCAACGGGTAATCGATGAATGCCAACTAGAAACGGATGGGATTTATACATCTATCGGTACCTATAGTCATAAAGATATGTTTAAGATGGTTGGGAGGCTATCTGAAATAAAGGGGATTCCAGTTCCTGAATTATTAACTATTTATGGTGAATATTTCTTCACTACTTTGAGCAAAGATTACCCCAAATTTATGGAGCGGTCGAGTTTGTTTCTTTTTTTAGATTCCATTGAAAAATATATTCATCCAGAAGTTTTAAAGCTATATCCAGGTGCAGAGTTACCTACTTTCAGTTCAGAAATGAAAAATGAAAATGAGATGCTATTGAATTACCTGTCATCGAGAAAAATGTCTGATTTGGCAATTGGTTTAATAAAAGGTGCATCGAAGTATTTTAAGGAGGACGTAGAGATTTTTAAAGTTAGTGAAGAGGATGGTGGCGAAAAAGTAATGCTGAAAATTAAGAAAATTTAATTTTGCTATGGAGCTAGAGTTACTTAAGAAGGCCTTGGCAAGAGAAAGGTTAGCGCGGAAAGAAGCGGAGTATATTGGTGAAACAAAAAGTACCGAGCTATACAGTTCCAATCAGCAGTTGCAGGAATTAATAATGACCACTAATTTATTTCCAGAGCAAAATCCGAATGGTGTGATGCGCTATTCAGGAAACGCAAAGACATTAATCTATACCAATAAGCCCGGTGAAGAAATTAGCTCGTTTCTAAACAATTCTTCAAATAAGAGTTTACGAAAAAAATTTTCGCAGGAACTGATTTTTTCTTTTGAAAATAATCTTACGCATCCATTTGATTTGCAAATTGACGCTAAAACAATACGGTTTATAGCCGTTCCTATTCCTTTAACTAATTACATCAATATTTATACTACCGATATTTCTGATATTAAGACAACAGAACTGCGGTTGCTAAAAATTGCCAGTACATTAAAGCAAGCTCAAAAAGTAGCTAAAATGGGCAGTTGGGAACTCGACCTTACCACTAATAATATGGTTTGGTCTGAAGAATTGTTTCACATTTTACATGTTGATCCCGAAAAATTTAAGCCATCTCATGAGAACTATGTTAATCTTTTGCACCCAGAAGATAGGCAATTCGCGAGTGAAGCAGTAAACAAAGCCATTAAACATAAGGAAGAGTACATATTGATCCAAAGACGCGTCTTTGAGAACGGAAAGGAAATATATGTAGAGTGCCGGGGGCAAGCTGGTTTGGGAAAAGATGGTAAGGTAAACCGTTTATATGGTATTTGTGTTGACGTTACGGATGAAATAGAAATAGAGCGAGTAAAAGAAGGTTTCACGAAAAAACTTGAAGAAAAAGTAAAAGAACGAACTGCAAAATTGATTAAGAGTGAACAGAAACTGAGAACATCCCTAATGAAAGAAAAAGAGTTGGGGCAATTAAAATCAAGTTTTGTTTCTACCGCGTCTCATCAATTTAGAACGCCATTAGCGGTTATTCAGTCAAATGTGGGCTTACTTGAAATGTTTGCCAATAGCACAAATAGAGAAGAATTAGAAAGATATACAAAAGTAACCGGTCGTATTACTGGTGCAATTGCTAAAATGACGAGCTTAATGGATGATGTCCTTATTTTGGGTAAATTGACTTCTGGAAATGTCCATTGCAATCCTCAATCTTTAAATGTGGTGGAATTTTGTGATCAATTGGTTGCAGAATTCAATGATGTTAACACTGAGGGCAGAACTATAAGCGCTTTAACAATTGGGGAAACGTATAATGTATATTTAGATCCTAAATTACTGACGCAAGTTTTAGCCAATTTAATTAATAATGCTTTTAAGTATTCTTTTGGAAAGAAAAATCCTGAACTAGTGATCGATTTTAGCACAAAGGAACTTGTCATATCAATCAAGGATTATGGAATAGGTATTCCAAAGACAGAAATTTCAAACTTGTTTCAACCCTTCTTTCGTGCTAACAATGTTACAGAAATCAAGGGCACAGGTTTAGGGTTGAGTATCGCGAAGGAATACGTTGAAATTAACAAGGGGTGTATTGCCGTTAAATCGATATTGGGAGAAGGTAGTTGCTTTAAAATAAGCTTTAAAAAGCATCGGTTATGAAAGGAATCAATATTTACTGAATTTTCCTCTCTTAATTGTTTATCTTAAAGTTATACTTGAAATAGTCATTCTAAATTTTTGGAATGCTAAGCCTTTTTGAAGAATAAAATTATTACAATAGCTCATGAGACAGATCATATACTTATTATTTCTTCTAAACTCTTTTAATGGAATTACTCAAGATTTTAGCCTTGAGGAGAAAAAACAAATTGACAGTTTATCAGTTATATGGAATAATAAAGAACTTGCAGATACTATAAGAGCTGATGCTTACAAAAGTTGTATTGTAAATTACTACTTGTATAACAGCCCTGATTCAGCTAATGTTTTAGCACAGGAATTATATAAGTTTGCTGAACAGAAAAAGTTACAATACAGAATGTCAACGGCATTACTTTTAGAAGGAGTTTCAAATTATTTTGTGAAGAGCTATGAGAAAGCTCTCCATTGCTTCAATCGATGTCTAAAACTTCGAATAGCTTCAGGAAATCAAATCGGAATTGCTTCTGTGTTCAATAATATTGGGTTAGTTTATTTCGAACAAGGTGATTATTCAAATGCCTTAAAGTATTATCTAAAGAGTTTGAAAATTGAAGAAAAACTTAAAAATGAAAAAGGAATATCTGCCACTTTGAGTAATATAGGGCTAATTTATAAAGATCAAGCAGACTATGGCACAGCCCTTAAGTTTTACAATAGAAGTTTGAAAATTAAAATTGAAATCGGAGATAAAATGGGAGAATCCCATGCTCTTGTTAATATTGGAGTTGTTTACATGATTCAAGGGAGTTATGAAGATGCACTTAGTAATTTTGAACAAGCACTAATAGCTAATGAAGGCTATGAAGAGGGACTCAATGCCCAAATAAATTACAATATTGGTAGTATTCAATATGACTTAGGGAATTATGGGGTTGCGCTAGGTTATGTAAATCAAGCCTTAAATACTCAAGAGCAATTAAATGATCGTCTAAACGAATCCGCTTCCCTAAATTTAATTGCTAACATTAATTTCAAGCAAAACTCAACACTAAAAGCAATTTATTTTGCAAGTAAGGCATTAAAAATTGCTCAAGAAATTGGTGCAAAAAAGACAATTTGCAATGCTGCAGAAAATTTGTCTAAATATTACAAAGCCATCAAAAGGCATAAGGAATCACTAGACATGTTTACTCTTTTTATAGAAACCAGAGATGAATTACAAAAGAACAAGTATAGCAAAGACATAGTTCGGCAAGAGGTAAAATATGAATACGATAAAAAAGCAGCTAAGGACAGTTTGAAAAATGCATTTTTTATAGAAACCAGTAAACGAAAAATCAATAATGAACGTGAAAAGAAAGAGCTTGCGGAGCAAAAAAATCTCTACTTGTATGGAAGCTTATTTTTCACTTTAATTTTTGGCGGATTCATCTACAATAGATTTAAGGTAACTTCCAATCAGAAATCAGTCATCGAAACTCAAAAACAGACTGTTGACAAAACGAATAAAGAATTGAATCGATTAAATGGAGAGTTATCAGTTAAAAAGAATGAAATAGATTTGCAAAAAAGAATAGTTCAGGCTAATAATCAAAAACTGAAAGAGTCATTAAAAAATGAGAAGGAGCTGAGTCTACTAAAAAACCGTTTTGTTTCTACAGTATCGCATCAGTTTAGAACGCCATTAGCGGTTATTCAGTCAAATGTGGGTATACTTGAAATGTTTGCCGATAAAAAGAGTAAAGAAGAATTTGAAAAGCATAGAAAAGTAAATAGTCGTATTACTGGAGCAATTGCGAAAATGACGAGCTTGATGGATGATGTTCTTATCTTAGGTAAATTGACGTCTGGACATGTTTCTTGTAAACAGCAAGAGTTCGATTTGGTTGAGTTTTGTAATGAATTGATTGAACGATTTAATTCGATACAAGGCGATGGAAGAATTTTAAATTTTAAGATTTTAGGAGAACCATGTAATGTATTTTTAGACCCTAAATTACTGACGCACTCATTGTCTAATCTTTTAAGTAATGCTTTTAAGTATTCTTTTGGAAAGAAAAATCCTGAACTGGTGATCGATTTTAGCAAAAAGGAACTTGTCATATCAATCAAGGATTATGGAATAGGTATTCCAAAGACAGAAATTTCAAACTTGTTTCAACCCTTCTTTCGTGCTAACAATGTTACAGAAATTAAGGGCACAGGTTTAGGGTTGAGTATCACGAAGGAATACGTTGAAATTAACAAGGGACGTATTGCCGTTCAATCGATATTGGGAGAAGGTAGTTGCTTTAAAATAAGCTTTAAAAAGCATACGTTATGAAAGGAATTGTATGTGCGGACTTTTTTGAAATAGCCGAAAAGGAGTTTGGCTTAGAGACCGTTCATCGGCTAATCGATGAATGCGAAGTCGATGCTGTTTATGCATCTATGGATCACTATAGCCATAAATATATGTTTAAAATGGTTGAGCAACTATCTAAAAAAAAGGGGGGTCCAGTTCCTGAATTATTAACTATTTGTGGTGAATATTTCTTCACTACTTTGAGCAACGATTACCACAAATTTATGGAGCAATCGAGTTTGTTTCCTTTTTTAGGTTCTATTGAATTACCTGTCATCGAGAAAAATGTCTGATTTGTCGATTTAATGAGGACGTAGAGATTTTTAAAGTTAGCGAAGAGGATGGTGGTGAAAAAGTAATGCTGAAAATTTAATATTGATATGGAGCTAAAACGAGTTAAACAAGCCCTTGAAAGGGAAAAGGAAAAACTAGCTGATGAATTAGCACTTGCCAACAAAGAACTTGCCTTTCAAAATAAGGAAAAGGAAAAACTAGCTGATGAATTAGCACTTGCCAACAAAGAACTTGCCTTTCAAAATAAGGAAAAGGAAAAACGAGCGGATGAATTAGCGATTGCTAACAAAGAACTTGCCTTAAAAAAAGAAGAGAAACAAAGACAAGCAAGTGAATTAATTTTTGCCCAGAAAGAGCTTTCTTTTCAAAACGAATTAGCCAAAAAACGTACAGAAATAGACTACGTTGCCAATGAATTACGTCAGTTTATTGAAACTGCCAATGCGCCAATTTTTGGAATTGATAATAATGGACTCGTCAACGAATGGAATCAGACATCTGAAAAAATCACGGGTTTCTCAAAGGAAGAAGTATTGGGTAAAGATTTAGTTGAAACCTATATTACCGAAGATTATCGAGATGCAGTAAAACAAGTATTAGATAATGCATTAAAAGGAAAAGAAACGGCTAACTACGAGTTTCCACTTTTTACTAAAGATGGTCAACGAATTATGGTGCTACTCAACTCATCAACACGAAGGGATGCTGCTGGAGATATAGTTGGTGTACTTGGTGTAGGTCAGGATATTTCTGAGATGGATAAACTGCGGACCGAGTCAGAATCTGTAGCCAAGGAATTACGTCAGTTTATTGAAACTGCCAATGCTCCTATTTTCGGTATAGATAGCAAAGGATTAGTAAATGAATGGAACGAGACATCAGAGAAAATTACCGGTTTTAAGAAAGCTGATGTACTTGGTCAGGATTTGGTACAAACCTATATTACCGAAGATTATCGAGATGCAGTAAAACAAGTATTAGATAATGCATTAATAGGAAAAGAAACGGCCAACTACGAGTTTCCACTTTTTACTAAAGACGGTAAACGTGTAATGGTACTGCTTAACTCATCAACACGAAGGGATGCTGCTGGAGATATAGTTGGTGTACTGGGTGTAGGGCAGGATATTTCTGAGATGGATAAACTGCGGACCGAGTCAGAATCTGTAGCCAAGGAATTACGTCAGTTTATTGAAACTGCCAATGCTCCTATTTTCGGTATAGATAGTAAAGGATTAGTAAATGAATGGAACCAAAGTTCAGAGAAAATTACCGGTTTTAAGAAAGCTGATGTACTTGGTCAGGATTTGGTACAAACCTATATTACCGAAGATTATCGAGATGCAGTAAAACAAGTATTAGATAATGCATTAATAGGAAAAGAAA
>JBLHVW010000083.1:0-15979 GCA_047628775.1 Salibacteraceae bacterium
TGTTCTAAAACAGATCTAAGTTCGTCGATTGGAATACCGCCAACGAATGAAATCACCATGTTCCCCGGTTTGAAGTAGCGATCGACATAGTTCAAAATATCATCTCGTGTAAAACCACTAACCGATTCCTTCGTGCCCAACGTATTGTATCCGAGTGAATTCCCCTTGAAAATATGCGCTTCGAATTCATCATAAATACGCTCAGCCGGACTATCCATGTAGGATATTATTTCATCGAGAATAACTTCTTTTTCTTTTTCCAATTCATCTTTTGGAAACGTTGCATTTTGAATGATATCACCCAACAATTCAGAAGCAATGCTGAAATGTAGCTTCCGAAACGATGCATGAACGCAAATCTCTTCCTTGTTGGTATAGGCATTAAGTTCTCCGCCAACAGAATCAAGATCCGTAAAAATATCGAGTGCTTTACGTTTCGTTGTTCCCTTAAAGATGCAGTGCTCAATAAAATGGGCCAACCCTTGCTCATTGGGCTTTTCGAAACGAGAGCCACCATGAACCATTACTCCAATGTGCGCAACAAAAGCTTCGCGGTGCTGGTAAACGACCTTTACCCCATTGGATAAGGTGAATATTATTGGATCTATTTCAAACATAACTATGGATTCAAACGACGAATTGACCAGGCATCGCTATTTTTATCAAATTCAATTCTATCGTGCAATCTAGAAGGACGGCCTTGCCAAAACTCAAAGCGAGTTGGCACAATTCCATACCCTCCCCAATGTTCCGGTCTTGGAACTTCATTTGGGAATTCAATTTCGTATTTCTTAACGTTATCTTCTAATTCTGATCGATCTAAAAGTTCTTTACTTTGAATTGAAGCCCAAGCTCCAATTTGACTTCCTCTAGGTCGTGAAGCAAAATAAGCATCACTAATACGCGGATCGATTTTAGAACAAGTTCCTTCGATACGAATTTGTCTTGAGCTATTTGCCCAGAAAAACAGCATTGATACGTTTGAATTCGAAGCAATGTTAATCCCTTTCTTACTTGCGTAATTTGTATAAAGAACGAACTGACCGTCAATAATATCTTTTAAATAAACAATTCTTGAACTGGGCTGTGCATCAGTATTTACAGTCGAAAAAACAAATGCGTTTGGCTCAACCTCTTTGGTTTCGACAGCTTCACTCATCCATAACTCGAACAATTGAAACGGGTCCAATACGTTAAATTCAAATCCGTCTTTGCCACCATTAAATTCATGGTGTCCTAGTCTAAAAGAATCAAGAATCTCTTTCATAATTAAAGCGAATTAAAGTAGAATTTGAATGTATTAATCTTCGTCCGTTGAATCTTCGATCTCGCTTTCGTCTTCGTCTTCGTCAGATTCTTCGCCTTCATCATCAACATCAGAACCAGAAGCAGAAAACACACCTCCAACTTTTGAAGAATCATCTTCCTCTTCTTGCTCAACTTCTACTTTTTCGATAGGAGTTCTGCTGATTTCTTTATCCAAGTTCTCAGCATAAGGGAAAATTTCTACAATTGGAGAAACCATAATCGATGGTATTTCAAAATCAACCAAAAGCGTTGAAAGGCTTTCTTTTATTCTTTCGTAAGCTTCTTTAACTGAATTTGCTGATACCAAGAAGTTTTGAGTTACTTTTTTCGCTTTTTCAGAATCTGCATCAGCACTTTCGTATTTGATTTTCACTTTGTACCAAAGATCAACGTCGTCGTATGCAAAAATATCATGGATTTCAGTTCTTGTAATTCCAACAACGTTAAACTCGCCTCTGATGATTTGACCCAACTCTTCGTAAATTCGAGCTTCAGCGTCCGTGAACGTCATTGCAGCTAAAAGATAAGGTTCCGAAACCCTTTTCAGAGCTCCATTATCAAGTTGTTTTGTGTATTTTACTTTTACAGTAAACCAATTATTCATCGCGTGTCTTATTTAAAATTGAAGACCAAAGATAAGCAGAGATTTTGGTACATTCAGTGATTGTTCATAAAATCTCTAATGCGTGTATTTTTTTCCGTCCTGAAATAAAATAAATGACGAATTGAACAGCTCCACAAGTACTGAATTCCCGTGAATAGTGTATTCCGATTCTATCTGGTTGGTGATTTCGTGATTTTTTCCGTCCACAAAAACATTGACCCCTCCCATAATATTTCGATAGGCAATAACTCCATTCTTAATTTTGTAATCTTCAGGCGTATATCTGGCAACTTCCAGTGTCTCTCCCTTATAATAAGTGTACATAAATGTATTTTCCTCCCAAAGAACGACATCATCTCTAACATCCCAAAAATTAGCACCAAAATTCGTGAGCTCTGTCTTTTTTCCGTCTTTATAGAGTATTAACTCACCGTTCAAATTTTCGTAAACGACAAAACCAAGCCCAACGCGGTAGGATTCCATGTGAAACATTTCAACATCATAAAACCTACCGTTTTCAAAAATGGCAAAAGTCCCATTCATAGGATCATTAAAGGCAATCATATCTGTTCCCCCCGAGTAAACATATGGATTGTGCCAAACATCCAAATCGAAAATTTTTCCATGCCAAAAGACTTTGTTGAAATTACCATTGCCTCTAAATGCTATGATATTTTCTCCAACAAAATCTGGAAATGTTGCATCTCCTGTCCATTGGTACAATTCATGAATTTCACCTTTGTAATAAGCATTAACGGTATTGAATCGCAAATCTTGATAGACAATCAAGCTGTCCATTATTCTGTAATCGCCAACTTGATACGTCAGGGTTTGTAATTTTCCCGCATCCCACATGTTCAGTGTTCCCGCGATTTTCCAAACCATCAAATTGTCTGAAACAGCATATTCAGTTTCAATATTGGCAACATTAACCTTTGTTTTGCCATCGTAAACCATTATATTACCCCTAAAATCGATATAGGCACAAACATTGTCACCTGTTTTAAACTCTTGTATTCGCTGCATTTCCACTTGTCGGAAATACCCGTCTTGAAAACTTTGAAAGTAAAAGTTGAAATCTACGAGAGGTATAACGTTCTGTGAACTTCCTGAGAAGGTGATTAAAAGTAGTAAACTAGTAAGGATTTTCTTCATATAGCAAAGTTAATCAAAATTTAAGCCAGAGCTGAATTTGGCAAGCCGTTCGTAATGACTCTCGTCCGAACATACATTTAAATGATGTTTTTACAGTTTTCTTGCTTTCTTTGTGACCTATCAAAAAATAGAAAAACCAAGAATGAAAAACTTAATAATCACTGGACTTCTTCTAGCATCATTTTCTTTTGCTGGATTGTCCCAAAGAGAAATTGAATACGTTGAGTATGATCTTGACAATGGTATTCACGTTATTCTTCATGAAGAGACATCTACGCCAATTGTTGCCGTTTCTGTATTGTACCATGTTGGATCTAAGAATGAAAAAGACGAACGAACTGGATTCGCGCACTTTTTTGAGCATTTGTTATTCGAAGGTTCTGAAAACATCGGAAGAGGTGAATACAGCGAACTCGTTGAAAAGAATGGCGGAACTTTAAATGCTAACACTTCATGGGACAGAACGTTCTATTATGAAATCTTACCTTCAAATCAATTGGAGTTGGGTCTTTGGCTAGAAAGCGAAAGATTACTTCATGCAAAAGTGGACAACACTGGAATTGAAACACAGCGTAGTGTTGTTAAGGAGGAAAAAAGACAACGTGACACGCCTTATTCTTCTTTCATTGAAGAAATGTTCTCAAGAATGTACCCAGATCATCCCTACCGATGGATGCCTATTGGAAGCATGGAACACTTGGATGCTGCTGAAGAAAAAGATTACGTTGATTTCTACAGAACTTTCTACGTTCCTGCTAACGCGACATTGACAATCGCTGGAGACATCGATATTGAGGAAACTAAAAAATGGATCAACAAATACTTCAACAGCATCCCTCAAGGGCAAGCTTTGAACCTGTATCGTGATCTTGAGACAATGGAAGAAGAAGCTTTCGTTAAAACTTATGGAATGAGTAAAGAACGTTTTGACGTTAACGATTTCAGTAATCCTGATGGGAAATTGGCGGGAGCGTTATTGAATAAATTATCGAATTCTCCAATCCGTATTCCAAGACCAAATGAGCCTCAAGTAAAATTAAGCGAAGTAAAGAAAGCTATTGTTCACGATAACATCCAACTTCCAGCTTTGTTTATGGGCTACCAAACTCCAAGTCAGACGCACGAAGATATGTATGCGCTTCAAATGATGAACGATGTATTGGCTGGCGGTGCTTCTTCTAGAATTAATAAATCTCTAGTTGAACAAAAACAAATGGCAGTTCAAGCATTTGCATTCGCGTTTGGATTAGAACAAGCGGGAGTTGCATTATTTGGGGCCATTGGATCTGCCGGTCAAGAGTTGGATGCGATTCAATCAGAGTTTGACACTCAAATTAAGATGATTCAAGACAAATTGATTTCTCAGGAGGAATTCGAAAAAGTGAGAAACCAGTATGAAAATGATTTTGTTTCTTCTAATTCAACAATTGCTGGTATCGCAGAAAATTTAGCAGACAACCATGTTTACAATGGTGGTGCTGAAAAAATCAATACTGAATTGTCTAAGTATTTAAGCGTTACTAGAGAAGACATTCAACGAGTAGCAAAAAAATATTTAACACAAGATGCACGAATCATTCTTCATTACTTGCCAATGGAAGAAGATGCTGAAAAATCAGAAAACGGCCAAAACTAAGAACGACTATGAAAAATTATATTTTAACACTTGGGTTAATTTTGCCTACAGTTCTTTTCGGACAAATAGATCGTTCTATTCGTCCAGAAGCTTCACCGGCGCCAATAATTAACATTAAAAATTCCGAGGTTTTTACAACCGCTAACGGAATTACAGTAATTCTATCAGAAAATCACAGACTTCCTCGCGTTTCATTCAACTTATCAATGGGAGCAACTCCTAAAGTTGAAGGGAACAAAGCAGGTTTATCTGGAGTAGCGGGTTCTTTAATTATGTCTGGGACTGAAAATCGTTCTAAAGATGAACTCGATAACGCCATTGATTATATGGGAGCAAGCTTAAGAGCTAGTTCAACCGGTGTTTCAATGTCTTGTTTAACGAAGCACATGGACAAAGGTCTTGGGCTTATGTCTGATGTTGTTATGAACGCAAACTTTCCACAATCGGAGGTTGAACGTATCATTTCTCAGAATGAAGACAACTTATTAGCTACAAAATCTCAAGAAGCTGCAATGTCAGGAAATGCGAAAGCAGTTGCAAACTTCCCAAGTACTCACCCTTACGGTGAAGTAATGACACAAGCATCTTTAGATAATATTGACCGCGCATCAATCGTTCAATACTTTAAGGAAACTTTTACGCCGAACGGAAGTTACTTAGTTGTTGTTGGAGATATCACTCTTGAACAAACTAAAGCTGCAGTTGAAAAGAATTTTGGTTCTTGGTCAGGTGGAGTGGTTTATAAAGCAGAACTAGTTAGCGCTACTAGAGTAAAAGGAAACAGAGTTGTTTTCGTGAACAAGGCTGGTGCAGATCAATCCGTGATTTCAATCACTTATCCATTGGACATTAAACCGAGCAATGAAGATTACTTGAAACTGAAAGTTCTTGATGGAATTCTTGGTGGTGGAGTATTTGGGAACCGTTTAATGCAAAACTTAAGAGAAGATAAAGGATACACATACGGTTGTAGATCAAGAGCTAGCGTTGATAATTACGGTAGTACTTTCTCTGCAGGAGGTAACTTTAGAAACGATGTAACGGATTCAGCAATCGTTGAAATCCTTATGGAGTTAGATCGAATCACTGAAGGACTAGTGGAAGATGAAGAGTTAAGCATGACGAAATCTTCAATGGCAGGAAGTTTTGCTCGTTCTTTGGAACAGCCTTCAACCGTTGCACGATTTGCATTGAATATTATCAGAAATGAATTGCCAAAAGATTATTACCAAACGTACTTGAAACAATTGGAGGCTGTTACGAAAGAGGACATCTTGATGGTTGCGCAAAAGTACATGACTGGGAGTAACTGTAACATTGTTGTTGTAGGTAACGAAGAAGTTATAGACAGAATTACGAAGTTTGATTCAGACGGTAAAATCGAGACGTTAGATGCTTTCGGAAATGAGGCCTCTGAAAAAATGGAAGCCGATATTTCTGCAAATGAATTGTTGGAAAAATACGCGACAATGATGGCAATGGGTTCTACTGGAAAAGCCTTGAAAAAGAAATTGAAAAGTGTTAAAACACACAAAACTGTTATTGAGATGAAGATCCCGCAAGCACCTGGACCAGCAATAGCAACTACAATTTGGACTGCCGAAGGAGCTGAAGGTTCCAAGATGGAAATGATGGGAATGACTATGCAGAAGTCATACTTTGATGGCGAGCAAGGCGGAAGCGGAGGACAAGGCGGAGCAAAAGTAATGACAGAAGAAGAAATTGCTGAGACAAAGAAATCTTACGGTTTAATTCCTGAAATGAACTACGCTGAATCTGGAATGGATTACGAATTAACTGGAATTGAAATGTACGACGGTAAACCTTGTTACGTTCTTAAATTGAGCGAATCAAAAAAGGTGACTTTAGAATACTTCGACAAAGAAACATTCGAAAAAACTGCATCTGTTATAATGGCTACAACGGAGCAAGGAGTGCAAGAAGTAACATATACTTATGCTGATTATAAAGAATATAGCGGTTTCTTATTCCCTGATACGATTAACTTATTCGTGAGCGGAATGCAATTGTCAGGAAAAGTTAAGTCTCGTGAAATTAACGTAAAAGTTGATTTGAACGAGTTCAAATAAATAGCATCAATACCATTAAAAGCCCGTCACGATTAAATCGTGACGGGCTTTTTTGTAACCTAATCCAACAACTCCACGTTTAACTAATTGATGAAACTGTTACTTTTTCTTGGATTGGTCCTTTCCTCTTTTGCTTCACTGTCAAAAGTTGAAATGAAGTCTATCTATTTTGATACGTCCGCTTCTATAGCAACAGGACTGTCAAAAGGGAAATTGTTAACGCTTCGAAACTTAATCAAGAAACACGATTTTCAAATTATTGAAATCAATTCATTTTCAAATATTGAGGGCGGCGCAGATAAAAACAAGGACTTGTCAAACAAACGTATTGATTTTGTTCTTGAGACCCTTAAAGTTGAAAGAAGCACGATTACGATTAATACATTCGGCAACAAACGTGTAAATGTTAATTTTAAACCTCAAAGCTGGAATCGAATCGATGTTTATTACAATGTTGATACGTCAATTTCTATTCCAAATGAGGGTCAGGTTAAATTGGTAGAACACGTTGACGTCATCGAACCGAGTGCTCTAAAGATCAGTTCAACGGAAAAAGATTCGAAACCGTTTGAAATACCAGCCCTTGACGAAATAGTGGAAAACAGAGCTATTGTCTTACCTATCCTTTTTCAAGAAGGAACAAATGATGTTTTATCGGAAGACCAGGTTTACCTTGACCATCTCTATAATACACTAAAAAAGCATTCAACTTTAAAAGCGAAAATTCGAGGTCATGTCTGCTGTGAAAACAATATGAAAGCGAGTAAAAACAGGGCCAAGGTAGTTTACAAATACCTTGTGAAAAAGGGAATTGATAAAAATAGACTCACCTTTAAAGGCTTCAGTAATTCTCAACCCATTACGTATCCAGAAAAAAATGATGAAGATAGAATGCGTAACCGTCGGGTAGACATAGTCTTTAGCAAGTAAATGAGAATGCAATTCACGGCAACAGCCCTACTCTATCTTCTACTTTCAACTAGTGCCGTTGCGCAAAAAAAAGATTCCCTCGGGCCCAACGAATACCTTTTTGATTTCAACATGAAATACACAGGTAGTGAATTCCGTGTAGATCCAAATTACCAATACCTACTCGACTATTTGGTCGAACAAATCAACAAGGATTCAATTCACGTTCAAGTTCGCGGACACGTTTGCTGTGGTCCGTCCTATCGATTAAGCAAAAGAAGAGCACGAATGGTTTACAAATACTTAATTCGTGCAGGAGCCGACAAATCCAAATTAAGTTTCGAAGGATACAGTGACCAACGCCCTTTAATATGGCCTGAAGACAGTAAAGAAGCAGAGTTAGCGAACCGTAGGGTCGACTTTGTAGTTCGTCCAATTAAATAAATTTACATTACAATAGTTCAATTGAGGCGAAACTAATTCATCCATTTTCTTTTGAATAGGTTGCATCTTTCGTTAAATTTAAAGCCTGAACAAATCGAGTTATCATGGCAGCAATTTCAAAAGACAGCATTACATTTCTAAAAAAAATAGGAAAGAACAATGACCGCGACTGGTTCGAAGAGAACAAGGCGGAATATGTTAAACAGCACGAAGGAATTATTGCTTTTGCTGACGCGTTATTGGGATTGATGAACGAACACGATACTATTGAAACGATTTCAGGAAAAAAGAGTTTGTATCGAATCTATAGAGACGTTCGATTTTCCAAAGACAAAGCACCTTATAAAACGAATTGGAGCGGAGGGTTTAAAAGAGCTACAAAGCAATTAAGAGGAGGTTATTACTTCCACATTCAACCAGGAGGCAATTCGTTTATTGGTGGAGGCTTTTGGGGCCCAAGTAAGGATGATTTATTACGTATCCGTGAAGAAATTGCTACGGATGCATCTGAAATGAGAGAGATTATTACAAATAAGGATTTTGTAGAAACATTCGGAACGCTTGATGGAGAACAATTGAAATCGGCGCCGAAAGGGTTTGATAAGGAGCACAAGGACATTGACCTTTTGAGGTACAAACAATTCATTGTTGGAAAGAACTTTTCAGACGAGGAAATACTAGCCGAAGATTTTGCTGAAGTCGCAAATGAAACATTTAAAAAGATGCGTCCTTTCTTCGATTTAATGAGTGAAGTTTTGACGACCGATTCGAACGGTACGCCAATCGACTAATTTGAATCCGCTTTTCACATGTATGATTGATTCTCCCTTGGGCGAACTGCAGGCTGCACAACAAATAATGGACTTTGTATGCTTGAATATAAGAACGACCAGAGCCCCAAAAAACATTTCTCTTCCTTAACCCGACTATACACGAATTGAAAATTCTAAACACCCGTTTTTCGTTTCCTTAAAAGCACAACACACCGAAGACTTTGATTCATCCAGAGCGGAATTCGACATTCCTATCGATCATATTGGAACGGATTTTTAAAAAAAGAGTTTGGCCTGATTACTCAATGTTGGTTACGGTAAAACTTGAGCCTATCAAGAGCAACCCATTGCACTAGGCAATGTAAAAAAAAGCCATTTGTGCAGTTGCGAGTGCGAACGGCCAGAACAAAATCCCTATTCTTATTCCATGCCATAGAATTATTGGGACGAATGGCAGTTTAACAAGCTATGCAGCAGATTTATGGAGAAAGACGTTTTTACTTGAACTCGAAAGTAATCGAGTAAGTTTGCTCTAGTCCTTTTTGCACTCGATTAATAAAGCCCCGACATTTTGTTGATTGTCTCTCCAAGGACGAAGTTACCAGAGTTTATTTTATCCAATTCATTCAACAAATCTTCTAACATCTCAATTGCTTCTGGTTTGTGATCAGTTACTTCTAGAAATTTAGCAAATTCATTTCACTGCGAATAATTTGAATAGCGGAAATCCATCTCTTTGAAGATTACGTTCGGCTCTTTCCAGTTCTTTTTATTCGTAAAATAGTTCATTATCAACTATTTAAGTCATAATAAGGAACGTCAATAGAAATTGAATCTAGAATTGGTATTTGAAGGTTGCATAGGATTTTAGACAAAAACAGCACTCATTGCTGAAAGCTGTTTTTGACTTTTCAAATCCCTTAATGATTTGAAGCTTTGCCGATAATTGTTTTAAGTGAAGCTTTCATTTTTACAAGTGCTTCTGAAACAGCTTTTTCTACATTATTTTCTTGACTTGTAACAACAATAGGCTGGTGCCCCTCGATTCGAGCTTCCATTAAACAGCGTATCTCTTTGTGTCCTTCTTTCTTGCCATTTTCATCAGAAAGGTGAACTTCCACTCTAGTTACATGAGAGTTATATCTTTCTAAGTCATTTTGGATTAAGTTGGTGAAATAGGTACTACCTCTTTCATTACCACTTACTGTTTTGTCAGTATTGAATTGTATTATCATTGTTTACATTTTATGATTTAATGTCGTTTTCATTAAAGTACATTTAATTCGCGATTATTTGTATATTTTTTGAGCTTAAAGTAACGATAAAATAGAATTCCTAAATTGATTCGGTATGATTCTTAACTTTCAATCATTGCTTTTGTAGCTTAATTCAATCTGGAATGCGTCCAAGTAACCAGCACTTATTCTTAAACTTAAGAACAGGTCTGTACTTCTCTTTAAGCAAAGGATAATCTTCCGCCATTATATAATAATAGTCTACTCCAATATTTGGATTTATTTCGCGGTTACTCGGTTTTAAATCAAGCCAAGAGCATTCGTCTGCATAAACGTAAAATTGAAATGAAGGATTAAAAATCCAATTTGTGGCAAGCGAAGCACCTCCTCTATCGGAATGATTGTAAATCCATTCAGTAACTTTCAATGTATTCGCGTCGTAGGACCATTCTCGGACAGAATACGGTTTTGCAGTATGAACAATATGGTGAATCAACAAGGCGATCATTAGGATTGAAAAGCCAATTCTAAATCCAACGAATTTTCGATTTTTAAAAAAATCATACGATGAAATCAGCGCAATTATGAACAGAGGATAAAAGAAAAGTGCCGTTCGTCCATTGAGGTTTGGCGTGTCTAAAATCCAAACTTGAAGTATGTTTATTCCAGCGGTGAGTAAAATTATAAGTGTTGCAATTGTTATTGGTTTTGACAAGACATCGATTTTTGAATCCAATTTTTTGAGCTCTAGAAGAATATAAATACTGTTCAGTACAAATAAGACCACCGCAAACCAAGCGATAAAATCAGAAGTGATAAATATCCTTGAATCGTACTTGGAATGCATAACTAAAGGCAAAATGGTTTCATTGAAAAAGCCAGAAGAGGTCCAAAACTCAAACTGTTCTGTGCTTTGCATTCTGTAGAGAGGAATGGCTATCAAAGTCAGGTAGGTGGCGCTGGACAAAAAAAGAAGCAAGGTCGGCTTAAAAAGACCTGAGTTATTCTTTTTAAAATCGAAATAAAAATAGATCCAAGTCAATAGAGTGATCGCCGCCCAAAAGACCAACAATGTAAAGTTTGCGTAAGAAGCGAATATGGCGAATAGTAATCCATACCAAATATTTTTTCGATTGAAATTGGAAAACCCTGTCATCACATAGCTCACCGATAGCGTACAAAAGGCTACTGACATTCCATAGCCTCGGCACAAGCCAAAAAAGTCCAACAAGTAGTGGCTAGCAAGAAAAAGTAGGGCGGCAGGAATGTAGAAAAGCGAATCTTTTGGGAGAATGGCTTTTACGATTCGATATGCGCCAAATGCGTAAAGTAAAAACGAAAGTAAATTCGGGATTCGTACGACCCAATCTTCAGCTCCAAAAACGAAGAGGCACAGCTTGGTAAGTAAGGTGTTCAAAATATGATTGTTCGGCAGTGGATTCTCATACATAATGATATCCCAGATGCTTGTTTTACTGTAAAAGAGTGTGGTTGCAACCTCATCGTGCGTAATTGGAACATTAAAAACTTTGAATAGAATGTACGCAAAAACAAGTGCGAAGATTGCCACAAAACCGCTCGGATTTATTTTAGTTAAAGCGGATCTCATTCTATCGAATACGTCGCGTTACGGAGAACATTCCGCCGTCTACCATTTTGATAGATCCTTGAATAATCATATCGACGTTTTCTCCAACCGTAATAATTTCGGCTCCGTTGTAAAATTCCAACTTTCCAGATTCTTCAATATGCAATTGCGCGCCTTCCTCCAAAATTATTCGGGCTCCGGGATGTATGATCAATTTCGCGTTTGAGCTAATCATCAGCTTCGTCCCCGCTCCTACTCTCAATTCGCCTGTCAAGTCAATAACAGCTCTATCTTTCAAGTAAATGTCGCCACTAATGGTATTCAAACGGCCGTGCTTTTCAACCGTTAATGTTTTTTCGCTGTAAATAATAAAATGCGATTTGATATTGAGGTTTCCTCCTGCCTCAACCGAAGCATCCATTGTTTGGTAGCGCACTGTTTCAATTCCCAGTTCTGGATAATCATCGAAAAGTGGCGCAATGTCAAACTCGTGGTTGACCCTATTGAACACGGACTCAAAAACATTGGATTGACAGGTTGGAACGTACTTCAATTTTGAATTCAATTTTCTGTATGCTTCTTTTTCTTCACCATCAAGTGTGTCCGAAAATTCTACACGCAACTTTTCATCGCAAAAGCAATTGAACGATTGTTTAAATTCTGGCAAATCATCACTGTATATTAAATAGTAAAGGTTATGCATAAGCATGTAATCAAGACCGCTATAAACACCTTCTTTCGTTCCTTGACCCAATGTTTGATCTGATTCCGTCCATCTGAAGTCAGCGCCCCATCCATTCGCAGCGCACAAGTTTTTCTTGTGCCATGGCCCGTCTGGATCTGGCGTCCAGTTGAATCCAAGAATATTGTACGGCCCAGTAATAGGCATTCCATCCAAATAGCTTCTATAAAACTCTCTTGAAGCTTGTGGAACTTGATCGTATAAAAGTACATTGGTCAATTCCAGTTGGCGGTTTTCTGTTTTATTCCCGAAGTAATGTGCCATGCTAGTTTCCCAATGTCCAGCAATGATTCCCAAATTAAATATAATAGCCAGGTTGTAGGACTTCACTCCTTCCAAGGATCGCATTCCAGGTTCCAAGTCGTCTTTTTTATTTGATTGAGATCGAGCCGTCTGATTGTTTGCAAAATTGTTCTTCCAAATCGGTTTTGATATATTGATCGAATGGTAATTCCCTGAAAAACTCCAATCCAAATACGTAGAAGTATTTTGGTTGTTCAATGGACCTGGCATAGCACCAGGAGCCAATTTTTTATACATTGATCGCATTCCAGGATGGAAAAAACCTTTTTTCAAATTTTCACACGCCGCGGCTTGCTGGGGGATATCTCCAGAAGTTCCAAAGCCCGTAAGGCAGTGTTGCATTTCAAAGTACTTGGGATGGAATTTAAGTCTTCTTCGATAAAAATGCTGGGCATACGTATCAATAGGAAGTCCTGTAATCTTGTGTGCCGCCATCACATAAGGATAAGCAGATGCAGACAAATCTCCTCCTCCATTTGCAACAGGCCAACCATTTACATCAATCAATTCCCAGTTTCTATCCGAGGCATATTTCACCAATCGATGCGCGATGGCTTTCGTTTCGCTTATCAATTCTAATGCTTTGTCCGTTTCCTTGGGCTGGATCAAGCAATTGTCTACAAGCTTCTCAATCATTAACAATCCGACCATTAAACTTGACATTTGATCCATACTTGGAACATTTTGATACGAGGAGTGTGGCTTGATGTAATAGTTATGTGTTGGATCGCTTAGTTTCGCAACATTATTATTTTCATAAAATGCTGAATTCGTACATCTGAATTTCATCTGCTCATCTGCCCAATTTAGGCAGAAGTCTTCGGGAATATCTTCTCTCAAATAAAAACCATTTAAAACGCCCTCGAAGCTGGTGCCATAATCATAATTCAATTCAGATTCTGCAGCCAAATCCAATCGGTTGATGACTTGGATAGCATAATACAGTTCATTTAATGTTCCAATGGGGTCTTGATCGTACTTCTTCTTCAATGCGTATTCGGTAGCCAACAATGCTAAGTAATGGCCGTGTCTAATCATTCCATCTCCCCAGTGCATTTCACCGTATTCAGTGTACTTATATTTCGCGGGGTCTGTCCCATCTGAAACGATATTATCAATACAACGCGCTGGAACTAAAGAACCAGCAGGTAAACTTTCCCCTTGCTCGGGTCCAATTTTGATAAATTTCTCAACAAAATTATTTCTAAACTTCCAGTATTTAACTTGATTCAAAGAGTCGTTTTGCGCAAAGCTTGAGTTACTTAGCAAGAAAGCGGCGAGAAATAGAAAGGAAAAACGGATCATTGATTGTTTTGTGTTGTTGCTCAGTTGACCACAAGATACACATTCGTACTCTTTTGAGCAATTTGCAAAACAATCCAATTTTAAAGAAGTAATATTCCTTTACTAACAAGTGCGCTTTTCGGAGTAACTGAAGTTTCCTGCGGACAAAATCACAGTTCGTGCTTATACGGAGACGTTACAGTTTCTACTTGGGACTGTGTTGATTTATTTTTCAACCACAGAGGCGCAAGTCGCCCTTCAGGCTGTCCAAGGCCCATATAGGCACAGGTGTGGTATAACGACCTTAAAGTCTTATAGACTCGTAAACCACAATGCATCAACTGCAAATTGTCACAGTAACTTTGTGCCACTCCGGTTAAAAATCAATAGCTAATTTGTTTCATTCATTGCTTTGACCTAATTTCGTTAGAAATAAAACTAACATGATTTACAGATACGTCTTTATTGCTTTTATAGGGTCAATATCATTATTTTTAATTTCCGCGGGGCTTTCTTCGACAGCTACTGAAGTAGAAACATACAAACCGCTTCCTCCTCGTTCAGGAGGAGCAGGAGCAAACGGTCTGGGCGACCGAACGGGCAGTCCATTATCCGCAGCAACATGTGCGCAATGTCATGGTGGTGGATCTTTTGGTGCTTCAATATCAATGCAGCTTCTGGAAGGTGCGGTTCCAGTGACAAGCTATACGGCAGGAACGAACTACACAGTTGTTTACACAGTTACGGGAAGTTCTTCTGCATTTGGGTTCCAAGGTGGAGCATTAACAAGTACGAATACTGCGGGAGGTGCATTTAGCTCACCATCAGCGGGTACTCAACTTGTTACAATTTCAGGAAGACCGTATATTGAACATATTGGCGCATCGGCAACTGGAACTTTCCAAAGTACATGGACTGCACCTGTTGTAAATTCAGGATCGATTAGCTTTTATGGTATTGGATTAGCAGCGAACGGTAACGGAGGAACTTCTGGAGACGAAGTCACTGCTCCAGCAGTAATGACAATAACCGAGACCCTTCCTACGACAATCACATTTCCAGGGAATCCATTTTGTGCGAACGAAGCCAATCAAACGCCTACTTTAGTTGGAATTACAAGTGGTGTCTACAGCGCAGGTGCAGGTCTTACAATTGACCCAAGTACTGGAGAAGTCGATATCAGTACTTCAACCCCAGGAACCTATCCTATTACATATACGCATTCAAATGGTGTAGCGAATACTAGTGTAACGATCTTTCCAACTTTTACTTCTACATCGGCAATCGCAATTTGCGACAATGAAACGTTGACGTTTGGATCTCAAACTTTAGATGCATCCAATGCCGGTTTAAACACAGAAATTTTTCAATCAATTGATGGTTGTGATTCTACAGTTAATTTAACATTAACGGTTCTTCCAACGATTGTTGAAAGCGATGCGGCTTCAATTTGCTTTGAAGGCACTTATGATTTCAATGGGCAAACATTGACAGCAGCAAATGCTGGACTTAACACTCTCGTTCTTCAATCTGCAAATGGATGTGATTCTACTGTGAATTTGACATTAACTGTTCTTCCAGCGGTTATCGAAACCGATGCCGCTACAATTTGCCCAAGTGAGACTTACGATTTCAATGGACAAACATTGACAGCAGCAAACGCCGGACTTAACACTGCAGTTCTTCAAGGGGCAAATGGGTGTGATTCAACTGTGAATTTGACATTAACAGTTGAAGCGATTGACATTACAACGACACTTACAAGTGGAACATTGACTGCCAATCAAACTGGAGCAACGTACCAATGGGTAGATTGTGACAATGGAAATGCGGCAATTGCAGGAGAAACAAATGCTACTTATTCTCCAACCGCAATTACAGGAAACTATGCGGTTGAGATTACAATTA
>JBLHVW010000084.1:0-15967 GCA_047628775.1 Salibacteraceae bacterium
CGGGATTGGGAATGCACTTGGGTTTATTGAACTACTTCGATAGAGCCGAAAGCGCATTCGTTTCGGCTTACAGAAAACATTCAAGCGCAGAAAAATTCGATATTCACGTGGAATACATGGCTTCTCCGAAGTTAGATAATCGTATTTTGATCTTAAGTGATCCAATGTTGGCAACAGGCAGTTCAATGGCACTTGTCTACAAAGCAATCTTGCAACAAGGAATTCCAAAGCGTGTGATCGTTGTTTCTGCCATTGCTACACCTACCGCTTTAGAACACATTCAAAAAATATTGCCTCCAAATACGGAATATTATATTGGAGCAATTGATGAAGAATTAACCGCAGAATCATACATCGTACCTGGACTAGGAGACGCTGGTGATTTGGCTTACGGAGTCAAAGTTTAACATATGAATTGGGGAGGAATATCAACAGTTTTTGGTGTGGCGACGATAAAGTTTATGTTCGCCCCAATAGGCGGTCCACCACTTCAATTAAGCTTCCTTGAAACATGGGTGGGATGTTGCGCTGGAGCAATTATTAGTTCAGCAATATTCTACTTCTCAGCCAGCTTTTTCATGAAAAGATCCATTGATAAGGCCGAAAAAAAGAACCAAGATTTAATAGCTAAAGGATTGCCCATTCCTTTTAAGAAAAAATTTACCCGAATGAACAAGTTAGTTGTTCGCATGAAGGGCTCTCTTGGAATTATCGGAATATCATTTTGGGCACCTTTCTTTTTATCCATTCCTCTAGGTAGCATTGTTACGGCTAAATTTTACGGTGACAACAATAAAACCTATCCGCTGATTGTTCTAGGAATTTTCCTAAACGGATTGGTAATGACGGGAATTGCCTTTTTATTTTTCACATGAAACATATTTTCTTCGATCTTGATAGAACACTTTGGGATTTTGATACAAACTCAAAAGCAGCGCTTGAATTAATCTTCGAGAAAAACAACCTCGGTGATGATATGCGTTCTTTCCAGTCCTTTTATACAACCTATAAAAAGATCAATGGGAAATTGTGGAGCATGTATGGGAAAGGTAATTTAACAAAAGATGTTCTCCGAGTTAAGCGATTTGAAGATACCCTAAAAAGTTTTCAGATCAACAACCGAGAGCTGGCAGAGAAGTTGGCAGAAGAATATGTACACACTTCACCCTACCAGACCAATATTTTCCCAGGAACTATTGAGACATTAAAAGAATTGAAGGCGAACAACCACGAGCTTCACATTATTACAAATGGATTTAAGGAGATTCAGGCGATCAAATTAAAGAACAGCGGTATTAGAGACTACTTTGATATTATTGTCTGTTCAGAAGAAGTGGGAAAGAACAAACCTGCGCCTGAAGTATTTCAATATGCTACTAATCTTGCCAAAGCAAATCCAGCGGATAGTTTAATGATCGGGGATGATTATTTGGTTGATATTGTCGGAGCGGAACGCTTTGGAATGAAAGGAATTCTATTTGACCCACATCAATCGTACAGGGATGGAACGCATGATTGGCACATTAATTCTCTCGATAAAATCCCCGGAATGATTCCTTGGATTAAGAAAACTACTCTTTGATTCGGAGCAACGTAAATTGATAAGGCTTACCGTAAATTGTGTTCTGAACGATCACTTTCAATTTGTTCTTATTCAAGAAACGAAATTTGTATTCTATAGAATACGGTGCATTTTCCGAAAGGTTTATGAACTCCATTTTTCTTTTTCCTCCAATAAACGCTCGTCTCATTGTCACCAACGAATCGTTTACAACATTATACGTTGTTAAGCTATAAGTAAGTCGATCATTGACTTTATTGAGAACAAAATCTTCAACTTTAGAGGTGTCGCCCAATTTGCTTACACGAAAAGCGTGACCTATTAGCTCCTGATTCTTCAGCTCCCATACTTCATAGCCACTTCCTTCTTTAAACCTCCAATTTCCTTCAAGTTTTTCAACTTTCGATGGCAATTGTCCAAACGATAATCCAATATTGAATAAAAAAGCAACAATAAATAAGACAGACAATCGCATAAAAATGGTTTTAATGAATTTCTTGTCTTAATTTCTCATACAAAACCATGCCAGTTGCAACTCCAACATTCAATGAAGCAATTTCTCCTCTCATCGGAATTCGACAAGCTACATCGGCTAAATTTATCAAGTCAGATGTAATTCCGTCCTCCTCAGACCCCATTATTACGGCAACGGAACCTCTTAAATTTGCTTCGTACAATGGAACAGATGATTTCTCCGTACAGGCGACAACTCTCAATCCGCATTGTTGGATATAAAAAAGCGATTCCTTTAAATTGTCCGTTTTACATACTTTGATTCTGTTTAATGCACCAGCAGAAGTTTTAACTGCATCTGAAGTTACTTGAGCAGAACCTTTTGATGGGATCAATATTGCGTCAACTCCCTCACATTCGGCCGTTCTTGCTATCGCTCCAAAATTTCTTACATCTGTAATTCGATCCAAAACAAGAATGAAAGGTTTTTTCCCTTCTTCAATCAAACCTTCAACTATATCCTCAATCTTTCCATACTCAACTGGTGAAACCAAAGCGATTACCCCCTGATGATTCTGATCAGTGATACTGTCCAGTTTCTCGACAGGAACAAACTGCAATTGGTGACTTCCATCCGCTAGAGCATTTTTCAACTCCATGAATAGATCTTTATCCATTCCTTTTTGGATGAATATTTTATTCAGGACACGATCTGCCTTAACAGCTTCGATCACCGATCGAACACCAAAGATGTAATCGTCTTTAATTGTTCTGTATTCCTTTCTTCCTCCTCGACCTTCTCTGTCGTCTCTATTTCTTCTTTCCATTTCTAGAATTGATATTTTAATACTATTTCCATTTCTGGATCAACTGATTTCGCAACAGGACAAGCTTCCCCAGCTCTTATAACTCTTTCCTGAGTATTTTCATCCCAACCATTTTTGGATAAATCAAGATTGATTTCCAACTTTGAAATTCTTCTCGGTTCCGCACCCATTACCTTCGTTATCTCTGCATCTCCATGTTCGAAAGTCAAATCGTGATTCGCGCAAAAGATACCAATAATGGTTAACATACATGAAGCATAGGCAGTTGCCATGAGATCTGTTGGAGAAAAAGCTTCTCCCTTTCCATTATTATCCACAGGAGCATCGGTAACGATTTCCGTCCCCGATTTAAGATGCGTCGCTTTTGTTCTTAATCCACCTAAATATTCAACTTTTGACGTTGCCATGTTCAGTTCGTTTTCAGTACATTTGTATTCTAGTCCACCATGGTCTAAATAACAGCGCAAAAATAGCTTTTATTTAAGGTGCAATTGCAAGACATTTTAAAAACTTTGAGATGAGCGAAATTATCGAAGGAGACGGAAAGGTTAGAATTAAAAAGCCGAAGTGGTTGCGTGTGAAGCTTCCAACAGGTGAAAATTATAGAAAAGTTCGTGGATTGGTTGACGAGCACAAGCTTCATACCATCTGTGAAAGTGGGAATTGTCCTAACATGGGAGAATGTTGGGGGGAAGGAACTGCTACGTTTATGATTTTAGGAAATGTTTGTACACGTTCTTGCGGGTTTTGCGCGGTTCAAACTGGACGTCCAGACGATGTCGATGAATTTGAACCAGGTAAAGTTGCTCATAGTGTAAAGACTATGGGAATTAAGCATGCTGTCATCACATCCGTTGATAGAGACGACTTAAAAGATGGTGGCTCAGCTATTTGGGCGCAAACTGTTCGTGCAATAAGAAAACAATCTCCCGGAACAACTTTGGAAACATTAGTACCTGATTTCGCAGGAAACTGGGACAATCTTCAAGTTGTAATTGACGTGGCTCCAGAAATTGTGAGCCATAACATTGAAACTGTTCGTCGTTTGACAAAGGAAGTGCGGATTCAAGCCAAATACGATCGAAGTCTCGAAGTTCTATTTCGCTTGAAGAAAGGCGGAATGAAAACCAAATCGGGTATTATGCTTGGATTGGGTGAAACACATCAAGAAATTATTGAAGCGATGGAAGACCTTCGAAGTGTTCATGTAGATGTTGTAACAATTGGTCAATACTTACAACCAACACCGAAACATTTGCCTATAGATGAATTCGTTACACCTGAGCGATTTGCTGAATACAAAGAACTTGGTCTAAAAATGGGATTCAGATTTGTTGAAAGCGGTCCATTAGTTCGTTCTTCTTACAGAGCCGAAAAACATTTATTTTAACTAATAATTGGGAATTTTAAATTAATAATTCCAAAAGGTTCTAACCATTTCCAAAAGTGCTTCGTTTAAGAGCCGCGCAGTCATGTCCTCTATTTTTAATTATTTGTATTTTGCGTGATCGAAACTAATATACTTATGAAAAAACTTATACTCTTCTCATTTCTGAGCTTCTTATCGTCAGGGACTATGTTCGCTCAAGAGACTGAACACAAGTGTGCAACTTTCACGGAATTGCAAAAAGTTCTTGATGCTGACCCTGAATTAAAAGCGCATTATGAGGCGCAAATGCTTTTGCGCAGTAGTTACGTTGGTAACACCATGCAAAACGGAAAGACTGCACCATCTTATGTTATCCCAGTTGTTTTTCACATTCTTCACGAATATGGAAATGAAAATATTACTGATGCCCAAGTTTACGACGCTGTAAATGTTTTCAATAGAGAATTCAATGCTGCAGATGCAGATTCTGTCGATTTAGTTGCGGAATTCCAAAACTTAAATGGAAACGCAAATGTCACGTTTAAACTTGCTGCAATTGATCCTTTCGGAAATTGTACAAATGGTATTGAGCATATTTACTCGCACGAGTCTAGATCTGGAGATTCATATTCTAAAATAAGCCAATGGAACCGCGCAAAATACCTTAACATATGGGTTGTTGAAATCGTTGGAACTCCAGGGGCCGCTGCATACGCAACATTGCCAGCAGGAACTGACGGAAGTGGATTTTGGAGGGATGGTGTTCTTTCAGGACACACGTATGTGGGGTCAATTGGCACAGCTAGTCCATTTGTAGAATCTGTTTTAACACACGAAATCGGTCACTATTTAGGTTTACCACATACATTTGGTAACTCTGATTTAATTACAAACGGCCCAACGATCTGTAACGATGATGGAATTGCTGATACTCCTGTAACAAGAGGTCATCAAAGTTGTCCAATGGGAACGTATCCAGCTGGCTGGATTGATTGTGATACTTCAAACGGTGGTGTTGTTGAGGATATACAGAACTATATGGACTATTCGTATTGCGACAGACACTTTACCCCAGGCCAATGTGATTATATGCATAACACACTTATCGGGATTTCTGGTCAAAGAAACAACCTTTGGACAGACACGACATTAATGGCAACAGGGGTTATTAACTTAATGACTCCTCAAGTTCCTGGAGATGAATTGACTGTTCCTTTGTGCGCACCAATTGCTGATTTCCATACAGACAAAAAAACAATCTGTTTAGGAACTATTGCTAGTTTCTCTGATGAATCTTACAATGCAGTTATTACTGACAGGTTATGGACTTTTGAAGACGGCACACCAGCGACTTCAACATCAGCAAACGCAAACGTCTCCTTCACTTCACCGGGATGGAAAAAAATCACCCTTACCGTAAGTAATGCTGCTGGAAGTGACACACGAGAAGATAATCATTACTTATTTGTATCGACACCTTATCCAAACAACAATGGACCAACGTACTTCGATATGGAAGAAGTGATAGATAATGGAGCAGGAACTGGATTCTTCTTAGTTCAAAACCCCGAAAAAAATTATGGTGAGTTTAATGTAGTCAACAACTATGGATTTGATGGTTCAAAAGCTTTCAAGCTTCAGACATACTATGACAACTCTTCAGATGATCCTTATACTGATGGTTTCTTTTACAACAATCGTTTGGGGTTAAGCGTAGACAACTTGATTACACCTTCAATTAACTTGTCAAACACTAGCGCTGTAACAGTTACGTTTAAATATGCTTACGCAACGAACGCAACAGTAACGGCTGACATCACTGAAGGTTTAAGAGTATTCTCTACAAAGAACTGTGGTGAGTCTTGGACACCAAGAGTAGTTTCAGTAAATGGACAAACAGTTGGAAGCACAATTTCAGGAAATGATATTGTAACTGCTGGTTATGCGAGTAATTCTGATTTCGCTCCAACAACAAACACAATGTGGAGAGAAGGTTCTTTTACGTATACGACATCAGCTCAAGACAACATGACTCGGTTCAAATTCGAATTTACAGCGTCTGATTTGGCAAGTAACTTGTTTATTGATAACATCAATGTAACAGGAGTATTGGGAGTTGAATCTGCTGAGATCATGGATTTGGAATTGGTGATTTATCCTAACCCAACGAACGGGGAAGCAATCAATGTTTCTTACACCGCACAAAACGAAGAAACTCAATTTACTTTAAGAGATGTGAATGGTAAAGTTCTCGTTAAACAAGTAATTGAGACAACAAATTCTTCTGTTACTCAAAAATTAAACAACACACAAAACTTAACTTCAGGATGTTACTTCTTAGAGGTTAAATCTGGTGATTTCGTTACCACTAAAAAGGTAATCGTTCTTTAAGAAAAATAGACTTCACAAAAGGCTGTTTCGATTTTATCGAAGCAGCCTTTTTCATTTACAGGCAATTTTTGTACCTATGAAGGACGATTAGACTTGTATATAAAGTTTAAGTTTTAGGTATATTTTACTAGATTCTCAATTATTATTCGCTAAATTTGGACGTTGCGGCGTGATTAGATAGTCCTATCATTTAGCACGAGGTATTGAGTTCAAATATATTTAAGTACTTATGAAAACAAAAATATTTACATTATTGGCAGGGTCACTCTTCGCATTTAGCGGCGTTGCTCAGCAAGAAGTGCCCTGTGGCACCGATAAAGCTTTGGAAAATCTTCACAATCAGTTTCCCCAAATGAAAGCTGAATATGAAGCAAGACAATTGCTTCAAAATAGCAAAGTAACTACTGTTTCAGAGAATGGAGTTGCAAAGAAGGCTACAAATTATGTGATTCCTGTCGTATTCCATATTATGCACGAATACGGTTCTGAAAACGTTTCAGATTCTGAGATTTATTCTTTGATGGCTGAAATGAATGAAGATTACAGTGCATCAAACTCTGGACTTTCCGCAGTTATCCCAATGTTCGATACAATTGTTGCCGATATGGAAGTAGAATTCAGATTAGCAGCTCTTGATCCTTTTGGAAATTGTACAAACGGTATTGAGCATATCTATTCGCACGAAACAAACAATGGAGAAACTGTTTCTAAAATCAACCAATGGGATAGATCTCATTATATGAATGTATGGGTTGCTAAAACACCAAGTACTGGAGGAACAGTTCAGGGTACTTTATTGGGCTATGCTACATTCCCAGCGGGTACTGATGGTTCAGGTTTTTGGACTGATGGAATAATGTTAAGAGCTACGACTACTGTAAACACAGAAACTTTAACGCATGAAGCTGGACATTACTTAGGTCTTGCTCATCCGTTTAATGGTGTTGCAACTGTTGGTGGAGTTGGTGAATGTGGAGATGATGGAATTATAGATACTCCTCCTACGCAAGGATCATTCTCTGTTTGTAATCTTAACTTGCCTACATGTGATACTAGCTTGGTTGGATTAGACACGCTTGCTAATGTTCAGAACTGGATGGATTACAGCAGTTGTGCAGCAATGTTTACGAAGGGTCAAAAATCTGTTACAGACAACACATTGGTCGGTATTTCTGGCCAAAGAAATATTCTTTGGCTTGACACTACGTTAATAGAAACTGGTGTTTTGAATATGACAATGCCGCAAACAGCTTTAACCGTTCCTTTATGTGAGCCAATCGCCGATTTTTACTCTGCTGATCAAACGGTTTGTCCTGGTTCTACAGTTTCATTCCAAGATGCATCATGGAATGCAGTGATTGATGATCACATGTGGACATTCGAAGATGGTACACCAGCAACTTCAACTTCGTCAAATCCTTCGGTAACTTTTGCAAGTGGAGGTTGGAAGCAAGTATCATTGACTGTATCAAATGCTGCAGGATCTGACACAAAAGACATAAAGTACATTTTTGTTTCACAAGACTACCCAAACAATTACGGCCCTACTTATTTCAATATGGAGAGTACTACTTCAAACGGAAACGGAACAGCGTTCTTCGTAGTTCAGAATCCTGAAGATAACCACGGTGAATTTAATGTTGTCAACAACTACGGTTTCGATGGATCAAAAGCATTCAAATTGAATACGTTTAAAGATGTTTCTCAAGCTGATTTCGCCACATCAAATTGGTTCTACAACTTGCGTCTTGGTGGTAGCGTTGATAATCTTATTACTCCTTCAATGGATTTAAGAAACACAACTGCGATTACTGTTTCGTTTAAATATGCTTACGCGACGAATGCAACCGTTTCCGCTGACATCACTGAAGAATTAAGAGTTTTCACAACAAGAAACTGTGGTGAAACTTGGACACCAAAGGTGATTGTTATTAATGGAGTAAGTGCTGGTACTACTGTAACAGGAGATGAAATTGTTACTGCTGGATATGCAAGTAACTCTGATTTCGCTCCAACAGCGAACTCAATGTGGAAAGAAGGAAGTTTCACTTACGTTCCAACTTCGGACGACAGATTGACAAGAATCAAGTTTGAGTTTACTGCTTCAGATTTAGCAAGTAACCTTTACATTGATAACATCAACGTTGCTGGAATCTTAGGAGTTGTTGATGCAGAATTGATAAACCTTCAATTATCTGTTTTCCCTAACCCAACAAGTGGTGAAGCAATTAGCGTTAGCTATAATGCACAAGACGAGCCTACTGAGTTTATCTTAAGAGACACTCAAGGTAAAATCATTGCACAACAAGTTATAACTGCAACAAACACAACTGTTTCACAAAAATTAGATAACACACAAAACTTGCCTTCTGCACTTTACTTCTTAGAAGTAAGAACAGGAGATCACTCTACAACTAAAAAAGTGGTTGTATTGTAAGAGCAATTCAATATTTAGAATGAAAGAGGCTTCGATTATTCGGAGCCTCTTTTTTTATGCTAAAGTTCCATTTTATACATGAAAGAATTAATACATTTGTAGTAAACACTTATTTGATATGAGCACATACGATATAACAATAATCGGTTCTGGACCTGGAGGATATGTAGCAGCGATTCGTTGCGCGCAATTAGGTATGAAAACAGCCTTAATTGAAAAATACGATACTCTTGGAGGAACTTGTTTGAACGTTGGATGCATCCCTTCAAAAGCACTTTTGGATTCGTCTGAGCATTTTCACAATGCAACACATAATTTCGCTGAACATGGTATTGATGTTAAAGGGGTAAAAGCCAACATTGAGCAAATGATCAACAGAAAGAATGCGGTTGTGGAGCAAACGACTCAGGGCATCAAATTTTTGATGGACAAAAATGATATTGATGTGCACCATGGCTTGGGTTCTTTTATCGACAAAAACACAGTCAAAGTTGTTGCTGCTGATAAAAGTGAAACTACCATTAAAACAAAAAACGTACTTATCGCTACGGGATCGAAACCAAATTTCTTTCCTGGAATGGAGCCGGATAAAAAACGAATCATTACTTCGACAGAGGCACTGAATATGCAGGAGATTCCTAAAACAATGGTTGTTATTGGAGGTGGTGTTATTGGTTTGGAACTTGGCTCTGTATTCAGTCGTTTGGGCACAAAGGTTGAAGTGGTTGAATTTGCGAATAAGATCATCCCAACAATGGACGGTACGATGTCTAAAGAATTGACTCGAGTGCTGAAGAAAGAAGGATTCAAATTCCATTTACAGCACAAAGTTCAAAAGGTAACGAACACTGGTAAAGGTGTTAAAGTTGTTGCTTTGAATAAGAAGGATGAAGAAGTAACTTTTGAAGCTGACTATTGTTTAGTTGCGGTGGGGAGAAAACCATTTACGCAAGGTCTTGGATTGGAAAATGCAGGTGTTCAACTAAACGATAGAGGTCAAGTTGAAGTAAATGATAAACTTCAAACAAACGTATCAAATATCTATGCAATTGGAGATGTTGTTCGTGGAGCAATGTTGGCACATAAAGCAGAGGAGGAGGGCGTTTTCGTTGCTGAATTATTAGCGGGTCAAAAACCACATTTGGATTACAATTTGATTCCTGGAGTTGTATACACTTGGCCAGAAGTTGCGTCAGTGGGTAAAACGGAAGAAGAACTTATAGCCGCTGGAAAAGAGATCAAAGTAGGACAGTTCCCAATTAAAGCTTTGGGTCGCGCAAGAGCGAGTATGGACACAGCAGGAACAATTAAAGTTATCGCCGACAAAGAAACAGATGAAGTTTTAGGTGTTCACATGATTGCACCTCGTGCTGCGGATTTAATAATGGAAGCTGTTGTTGCGATGGAATATAGAGCATCTGCAGAAGATATTGCTAGAATCTGTCATCCACACCCAACGTATTCTGAAGGTGTTAAGGAAGCAGCTTTAGCAGCAACGGAAAATAGACCATTGCATATCTAAAAGATACTATCAAATTTAATGGCTGTTCTGCAAGGGACGGCCATTTTTTTTTGTCCGCTGTGCATATTATACTGCTATCTATTTCATTCAAGAGATAAAGGGATGTCGACTATAATTATCTGATTAACATCCAACTTCTTTAGTTCCCCCTCTTACTTGTAAAATCATCACAGGTTTTAGATTAACTTTGTTACCAGAAACGAATACCAAATACTGTTTAAAAACGATGTCATTCAAATCACTTGGTTTAGCTCCGTCCTTAATAAAAACGCTTGAAGCGAATAATTACAAGAGCCCCTACCCAATTCAGGAACAAGCCATTCCTGCCATTCTGAAAAAGCAAGATGTTCTTGGAATAGCCAAAACTGGATCTGGAAAAACGGCCAGCTACGCGCTTCCGCTTTTGATGAATCTTGAAGGAAAACCGGCATTAAAGAATAGACATATAAACGCCTTGGTATTGGTTCCTACTCGAGAATTGGCAATGCAAGTTGCGGAAGTATTTCAACTCTTTGGATCTTCATTCACTGAGCGTATAAAAACAAAGCCTGTTTACGGAGGTGTTTCTATCAATCCTCAGATGAAATCAATGATGGGGGTAACTATTTTGGTTGCGACACCCGGACGACTTTTAGAGCTAATCGACAACAAGGCTGTATCTCTTTCTTCTATCGAAACTTTGGTTTTGGATGAGGCGGATAAAATGTTGAACCTAGGATTTAAAGAGGAGGTGGATCGAATTATCGGATTGCTTCCCAAAAAGCGTCAAAATCTTTTGTTTTCAGCGACTTTGAACGATGCCGTTGAGAATATTAATCAGATTCTTTTACACGAGCCTGTTGTCATTAAGATTGGGGAAAAAGAGGACAATATCGACCTTATCAATCAAATCGGCTACTTCATTTCAGAGGAGAAGAAAGGTCCGTTGTTGAGACATATAATTGAATCGAAGAAGTACAAACAGATTTTGGTTTTTACTTCCTCTTCATATAAAGCCGATCATGTTGCTGACAAATTGCGAAAACACAAAATTGATGCACAGGCGATTCATGGAAAGAAAAGTCAAGGTGCTCGAAAAGACGCAATGACCCGATTTAAAAACGGAAACTTAAACGTTCTTGTTGCCACTGATCTTTTGGCCAGGGGAATCGATATTGAATTTTTGCCATGTGTAATCAATTACGAATTGCCTCGATCACCAAAGGATTATGTTCACAGGATTGGTCGAACGGGTCGTGCTGAGCGCTCAGGTGACGCTATTTCAATGGTTGCCGAAGAGGAAGAGCACCATTTTAAGGTCATTCAAAAGAAGATGAAAAAATGGGTGACAATTGTGGACTTGGACGAGATTGGGTTTAAGTAGAGAGTTATCAATGAGGAGTTATGAATTCATTCGTTCTTAGTATGAATCACACAACCAGAAACTCGAAACCGCATAAATAAAAAATGCGGAACCAATTAATAATTCCGCAGTCTTCATTTATAATTTTAAAAATCTATTTTGCTTTCGTCATTTCATCTACAAGATATCCTGCACCTCCGTAAATATCCATAACCCACATTACGTAGCGAATATCAACCGCGATGTTTCTACAACGAGAAGCATCGAACATGAAATCACTCATTGTGCTTTCCCATGAACGGTCAAAGTTAATTCCCATTAGGTTTCCTTCGGCATCAATAACTGGAGAACCAGAGTTTCCTCCAGTTGTATGGTTTGATCCACTGAAACAGACCCAAAGCTCACCATCTTGAGCATAAGGCCCCCAATCTTTCTTCTTTGCTAATTCTTTCATTCTTGGAAGCAATTCAAAATCTGGGTTTCCAGAATTATTCTTTGCCATCATTCCTTCTACCGTTGTATGCGCCGTATACGTCATACCATCGTGAGGTGCAGACCCTTCTAGTTTTCCATAGGTAATACGCATTGTAGAATTTGCATCCGGCCAATGTTTATCATCTGGAAACATTTCCATTTTCCCAGCAACATAAGTTTTTAGCAATGCTTCCATTTCAGAAGAGAAACGTTGGTAGCCTGGAAGAGAAGTTTCTCTGAAATTCCCCATTGCTTCATTCCACAATTTATAACCTGTGTCCTTCTTTTGTAATTTTTTGAATGACTTCTCTTTTGCTTTATCCAAGAACTTCAAGAAACGTTCTTTGTTTGTAAGCACCGACTTTGAATAAATCATATCCGCCAACTCCTCAGCCGTATTATCTTTAAGCATTGGAGGAATATTCATTCCCATTTGTTTAACGTACTCTTTTGTTAAAAGAATGAAGATTTGCTTATCCGTCTCTTCATCGTAATTTTTAAAAAATCCATCTGCAGCTTTGCGTTGCTTCTCAATTGCAGCGTCTGAAGTACCATCTTCAAGGCCCTTGATGTATTCAGCCATGAAACCATCCATTGCTCGCGCTCTTTTGAAAATTTCAGGCCCGACATATAAATACTCGATAGCCATTGAGTATCCAAACTCAAATTCCTTGTATCGCCCCACCAAATTGTTCATTTCTGAAATGATCGATCCATACTTCTTAATCCATTCAGGATTTGAACTTGCCATATCGTTGTAACGCTTTTCACGGTCCAATTTGATTTGAATGGCATCAACCGTTTTCAATCCTCCCAATTGACCAATCCATTTTTTCCATCCATTGGCAATACGTGCTTGCTTCGAAGCATACATAATTCTCAATCTATCCGAAGACTTCATACTCGCGTTAATTACGCTCAACGACTTATCTCTCATTGCAATTCTAGCAGGTCGTTCTTGATCCATAATGAATCTCAAATTCTCAGAAGACAAATGTTGATCTGTTGATCCTGGGAAACCATATACCATTGTAAATTCACCTTCTGTTCTCTTCTTCAATGACACAGGTAAAAAATGCAACGGCTTATATGGTACGTTTGAATCACTAACATCGCTCGGGTTGTTGTCAGAATCAGCATAAATTCTAAACACTGAAAAATCACCGGTATGACGCGGCCAAACCCAGTTGTCAGTATCTCCACCAAACTTTCCAATTGAACTAGGAGGCGCTCCAACCAAACGAACATCCGTAAATGTTTCTTTGATAACCATGTAATATTCATTCCCTTGATTAAAAGCAGAAATTTTGGCAGAATACTTATTCGTTCTCAATGCTTCTTCAATAATCTTCTCGCTGTTCTCTTTTATTTTAGCATACAAAGCTTGTCCCGTAAGACCTTCCGTTCCAAAGAAAACACCTTCAGTTACATCCTCAATTCGAACAACTCTAGCGGCAGTCAAACCTGGGTTTTTAAGCTCTTCAGATTTGTCTTTTGCCCAAAAACCATTTTTTAAATAATCTTTCTCAACAGAAGAATGCGTTTGAATTTGAGAAAAACCGCAATGGTGGTTCGTCAACAATAAGCCTTGGTCTGAAACCAACTCAGCTGTACAACCTCCGCCAAAATGAAGAATAGCATCTTTCAAACTTGAATTGTTTACGCTATAAATTTCTTCAGCTGTCAATTTCATACCAAATGCTTGCATATCGTCTTCAAAAGCAGAGATCAATGAAGGAATCAACATTCCCTCTTCTGCGTTAGAATTAAATACTGTTACAATTGACAAAAGAAAAATTGTTACTGCATTTCTAGCCGCTAACTTCAACGAATTAGCCGTATTCATGTACGCTGTGTATTTCATATTTAAATTTTGATTGAGCCTAAAGTTAATCAATGCAACGCATTTAATTATATTTACATCAGTGGATTTATTAAACTTTATTTTTAGACTCGGTGTAGTCTTCGCGATTTACGGATTCCTTTGGGGATTGATTGATTTTGGAATTCGAATATTAACTGCAAGACGCGAGCGTACAACTGGCGAAGCATATTTGCTCAAAGGAGTTAAATATGTGGTTCTTTCTGCCGTAACATTCCTATTCTGTGTTGATACGAATAGTAATATTAACATGAACAATACGTCCCAAATCGTATTGGCTGGAATTATTCTTTTGACTTATTTCGTTGGAAAATTTCAAAACAGTCAGAACAAGAACCAAATGTTTAAAGTGATGGGAAATGTAATGCCCAATCCGATGAAAATACAATTTAACAACAAAGCAGAAGTCCTAGTCATTTCACTTTCGCTTGCTGCCTTTGCTGGATTCTTTTTCTACCCTCAGATTGCAGACAATGCACTTTCTGAATGGTTTATTCAAAGTATAAAGGATATTGAAGACACAGTGATTATTGGCTTCATTTTTCAAGTGATTGGATTCTTCTTCTTACTCAATATGATTACAAAAATGTTAAACGGCGTACGATTTATTATGAACGGAGGAAAGCCACCTAAAGGACCGCAAGATCCATTCGATGAAGATCAGAATCAAAATAACGATTCTGGATTCGATGATTACACAGAAATAAATTGATCAATAAAATTTTCAACTTGGATTAACAAGGGTTGAGAATCATCATTTTTGATTTCAAAATCGGAAAAATCTCTTTTTTTATCATCGCTCCATTGATTGTCAATTCTGGATCGAACTTGTTCTCTGGAAATTGAATCACGGCTCATAACACGCTGAATTCGACATTCTACATTCGCTGTTATTAAAAGAATCTTCTCGAATTGTTTGTACGCTCCTGTTTCAATTAGAATAGCCGATTCATTAAAGATTAAAGAGTTTGAATCAGACGAACAAAAGCGATCAAAAGCTACGCGTACTCTGGGATGTACAATTTTGTTTACCGCTTCGCGAAGTGAATTTTCTGAAAATATTTGTTGTGCCAATAACTCACGGTTGAGTCCTTTCTCTGTGAAAATCTCCGTTCCGAACAACGCAATTAGTTCTCTTCGAACCTCAGCATTATTGTTAATGATACGTTTCGCTTCTAGATCAGAATTAAAGACCGAAAAACCGAGCGATTCAAAAATTTTGGAAACAATACTTTTACCTGAACCGATGCCACCTGTAATTCCAATTCTTAGCATGCCCCGAAGGTTTACGGATTATATTTCTTCAACTTCGATGATCTTGAAAGGCAAGCCAACGATTGCTTCGTAATCCTCACCTGCCTCTTCCATGTCCTCATCATCCGTTTCAAAATACCAGTTGACATGAACTATAGACAATCCTTGGTTCACTTTCTCTAAGCGTTTGAAAAAATCCAAAATGCATTTTGAAGATGAAGTGTTGAAGTATTCTAAACGAACATCAACAGTTGTATTTTCCTTTGGAGCACTAGCGTACATATCCAACCAGTCGTTCAAAGGCTTGTAAAACTCAATTGAATTTTCCGGAATTGATCGGCCTTTCAAAGCCAATGTTCCTGTTTCAGAATTGAAATCAATTGAAGGCGTTTTTGCCGATCCATCTATTACTAAATTCACCATAGTTTCAAATATAAAATTAATCAATCAACACA
>JBLHVW010000085.1:0-15921 GCA_047628775.1 Salibacteraceae bacterium
AAAATCCATTTTCAGAACGTACAGAAATATTTTTATTCGATGAATTTTAAGAACAAATTAATTATTAATCAATCGTTCTAAATCAAACGGTCAAAAAAAATAAAGGCATGTATTTAAACAAAAATGAGTTGACAATAGTCTATAACGGAGATCATTACAAATCAAAACAAACTTTAAGTATAGCAAAGTCAATGTTTCGTAAAATCAACATTCAAGACATAACAAATGAAAGAATTTCTGTGAACTTGTTTTGTTCTCTTTTATCAAGGTCAAACATTTCCCCAAAACAACTCGTAAATAAAGCCGATTTCTATTATCAACATGAGCTTAGGAAAAGTGAATATTCGGATGAAAGTTGGTTTTATATTTTGAAAAACAATCCCAATCTTCTCATAAATCCGTTGGTCCTTTACAAAAACAAAGGAGGTATTTGTTTGACACCTACGGACATATTAAAAATAGCTTGATACAAGCTGATTATTCTAAAGTTAATAAGATGATTACAAGAGCAAGCCGGTAAACCTTTCATTCAAAAACTTCCAACTTTGATAATACTTCGATTCTTACTCCCAAGCTTTGCACTAATCATCACGTTGATCCTTTCATCGTGCGGCACGTATGAGAAACTCGTCTATTTCCAAGATGGGGAAATTGTTGGTGGGCAATTGAACAGTGAAAGCTTTACCCCTATTTTTCAGCCTGATGATCTACTATCTATTCTTATTATGTGTGAAAATAAAGTAGATGCTGAACCTTTTAATCTTCCAGTTCACATAACAAGTCTCTCGAAAAGTAATAATGGCTATTACAATGGCATTCCTTCAAGTGGAGGGTACCTTGTTGATTCAACTGGAACAATAAGTCTTCCAATAGTTGGTGACATCAAAGTAGGTGGCCTAAATAGAATTAAAGCCTGCGAATTAATTAAAAAAACGCTCGAAGACTATTTAAATAAGCCAGTTGTCCAGATAAGTATCCTAAACTTCAAAGTGACCGTTCTAGGTGATGTAAGAGCAGCTGGAACATTTAAAATACCCAATGAGCGAATAACGATTCTCGAGAGTATTGGACTTGCCGGAGATCTCAATATTACCGGAAACAGAAAGAATGTAATTGTTATTAGAAATGAAGAAGGAAAAGAAAAAGCGTATCGAATAGACCTAACTTCCAATAGTATGTTCACCTCTCCGGTATACTATTTAAATCAAAATGATGTCGTTTATGTAGAGCCAAATCGAGCGAAGAGATTGAGGTCAACAACTGGTTTGTTGTTGGGTTCTATAATAGTATCCTTAACCTCAGTGGTAGCTACATTAACCATCCTTTTAACTAACTAAGTAATTTAATTTTAAAGTATTACATGAAATAAATGACAGAAAATCCCCTACCCGTTCAATTAGAGGAAAAAAAGAATCCTCGCGTTTATTTTAAGCTGTTTTTCGCAGCATGGAAATGGTACGCACTTAGTTTTGCGCTATGTATAATTGCCGGATTGGCTTTCCTACGCTATTCAACAGCCATTTATACATCGGAAGCTACAATTCTTATTGTCGAAGATGATGAAAACGTCTTGCTTATTCGAGATGTAATTGCAAGTAATGACAAATTTGCTCTTGCTAGAAAAACAGAAGCCCAAGCCGTAATATTAAAATCTAGATTCTTGCTTCAAAGAGTTGTCAAAAATCAAGATTTAAACATTCAAATATTTTCACTTACGGGGCTAACAGAGCTCAAATCCACTGAAGCATATAAGGACCCCGCTTTTATGATTTATGAGGTTGATAATGCCGACAGTCTTCTTTATTCAGAGCAATTGGAATTTATAATTGAACCAGTAAGTTCTAAAACTTTCGAGCTCGTTATTGGAAAAAAGGCACCACTCACTCTTAATGTTAATGAAGCATTCAAAGTTGGAACAGTTCGTTTACAACTTCAACCAAATGCGAACTATAAAAAACATTGGATCAACTACAAATACAAAGTTGTCATTACACAAATCGACCAAGTTGTCACAAAGCTCCAACAGACAATATCCATCAACGATGAAAAGCTTGAGATTGGCGTGCTGATTATATCCTTAGATGGACCCACTCCTGAAAAGAATGACGATATAATAGATGGCCTCATAGAAGAGTATTTGGACAATAGCATCTTTGAGAAGAACAAAGTCGCGAGGACAACGAATGATTTTATCAATGAAAGAATACTACTCATCGAGAAAGAACTTTCACTGATTGAATCTAATGGTGAATCTTTGAAAAAACAAAACGATGTTCTTGATATTGATATTGAGTATTCAAGTATTTTATTGAAGCAAAATGAATTGGACAAGCAAATTATCAATACAGAAGTTCAGCTGGCGGTTGTTAAGTACGTTCAGGAATACATCAATGAGGAAGGCAACAAACTAGTCCCTGTAAATCTGGGACTGGTTAGTACTCCTCTTGTTAAAGCTATTACAGCATACAATACACTGTATATTGAATCTACTCAACTTGAGGAAACTACAGGGATCAAGAATCCAAAAGTGCAAAGTATCAAAAAGGAGTTGACTTCAAGCAAATTAAACCTTCAGAAGAGTATGAAAAGTCTCATGCTTTCACAGAGACTCCTATTAGAAGAACTAGAATCTCAGTATGCGCTTGGAGAAAGTAAAATTGCCTTATTACCAAGGTACGAAAGACAACAACGTAATATTGATCGTCACAGACAAATTATCGAATCTCTTTACCTATTTCTTTTGCAAAAAAAGGAAGAAAATGAAATAATACTGGCCTCTACAATTGCGGATGGTAGAGTCATTGATAAAGCTTTTAGTAGCCCTACTCCTATTTCACCGAATAAAAGGATCGTCTATGTTTTGACGCTAGTATTGGGTTTAGTAATTCCGACAATAGGGCTTTATTTGAAGAGTATCTTTAATGACCGAGTGCATTCCTCTGTAGAATTTAAAAAAAATGGAATTAATCTGCTCGGTACCATAGCGAATACGAAAGAGAAAAATGCAGGCTATTCAAAGTACTTAGACAATCCTACTTCTCTATCCTTTAGAACGCTCCGTGTGCATTTAAACTTATTACTGGATATAGAAGAGTCAATCTTCAATTCAATTCTTGTTACCTCATTGAATTCGAAAGTGGGTAAAACCTTTACTGCGATTAATCTAGCCCGCTCACTCGCTGATATTGACAAAAAAGTAGTGGTTATTGATATGGACTTGCGCCATCAGAACCTAGCCGAACACCTAAACTTGAATCCGCAATCGAAAGGCGTTTCTGATTTTGTATTGAATGAGACATTAGTCCTCAAAGACATTTTGATCCAATCCATTGAATTTAACAAGCTTTCATTTATCAGCTCTGGAACTACTCCTCCTAATCCAAGCGAGTTGCTTACAAAACCTCGAGTTCAAGCACTTATCAAAGAAGCTAAAAAAGTATTTAACTACGTAATAATTGATGCCCGTTCAATTGAAACAGCTGTTGATACTTACCTCTTGGTTCAACATGTAGACATGACATTACTCGTTAGCAAAAACGGAAAATTAAAGACAGATCAGCTAAAAACAATTCGAGGCCTTGTTAACTCAATTCGACTTGGCAATGTTAAAGTGATTTTTAACAATTACACCAAAAAAACAACTACTCATTCGTTCAAAGTGAACAAAGGAAACCGTCCATGGTACTTAAAAGGCAAAGAGCTTTTCAGGAACGCCCTTAAACGCAATTAATTGGAATTACAACACTTATACAAATCCAAATTTGGAAAAGATACAATATGGCTGCTTTCGGGCCAAGTCACTGCTATGGGCGTAGGTTTGTTTTTAAACCTATTTGTGGGCTATAAATACGGTACAGCCTCATTGGGTGTTTTCAATCAATCCCTTGCCTACTACCTTATTTTCTCAACTTTATTTGCTCTAGGTTTAAACAATACACTCATAAAAAAGATTTCTGAACAATCTAGAAACGCGAATGAAGAAAATAAACTCTTCACTGTAAACGTATTGACAACGCTGGTTGTATCTTCTACCCTTTCTGCAGTGTTAATTATTACAGTCTGCATGAAGCCCAGTTTACTGGCTTCAAACGAGTTAGCGAAGACTTTGCCAGCAATGCTTTTGGCTTTACCACTCTTTTCTATCAACAAAAATTTTGGAGCGTATTACAGTGGAAAGAGAAAGCAAAGAAGCGTTGCTTTTCAGCGCATATATCGCTGGGGAGGGATTGCAACCTTGTTCTATGCCGGTAGCCAATTTCAATATTCTATAGAACAATTGATGTATTCTTTTCTTTTCATTGAAGGAACATTGGCTCTAATGAATGTCTTTCAAAACATAAATCATTTTGATTTCAGAATTTCCAAAGCTTTAATGCGTGAGAGCATTGGTTTTGGATTGGGGAGTTATATTTCAGAGATTGCTTCAACTTTCAACGGCTCAATTGATATCATTATTGTTGCTTATTTCCTTACTGGAGAAGAAGCTGGACAATATAGTTTTATTGCCTTTTTTGTGAGAACATTATACGTCTTCCCGGGGATATTGATGCAAAACATTAGTCCTGTTGTTTCCCAGCATTGGGTTAAAAAAACAATAAGAGAATTGAATGTCAAGCTGCATAAAATTAGATCCATTAATATGATCGTTGTGACGTTACAACTTCTATCTCTTCTGCTTCTATATAATATTATTATTCTTAAAATAAAGGGCGGGTTTGAGACAACGTATGCGGCATTTTTAATGGCAATTTTTGGTACGTATATATTTGCCCATATCTCTTGGGGAGGCTCTGTATTAATTATGACGCAGAAATTGAAGTCAAATTTTTACAGAACATTGATTATTCTTATTTCGAATGTAATTGTTTGCTCCTTTTTTACCTATTCGTTGGGTTTCATGGGAAGCGCGGTGGCCATTTCAGCAAATGCATTGCTTTCCTTTTTATTACTAAAAACATTCGTTTACCGCAAAACAGGAGTACAACTTATTTAACGATGCAGAAGATCATAAACTATATCATCCCTATTAACTTAGTCTTGGACGTTCTGCTGATCGTTACTAAGAATGTTGCTTTTGCGAAGGCTGCTCTTATGACGTTGCTGTTGACTCATCTCATGATTAAGTACTCAGGAAAGCATAAAGCGTATGGCTGGGTCTTTGTTTTTGGATTTTATGCTCTGACAATTTCACTTATAAGTTCGGATTTAGTTGCTTCATTCTTGAACACCTTAAAAATAGTCATACCTCTATTTTGCATATTGATAGGATATCATTTTTTCGATACAAAGGAAAAGATTGAGCCTTTAGCCAAGTCAATGAAGTTAGTCTTGTTAATCGTTATAATAAATCTAATAATAAGCACTGTTTTTGGATTGGGAAGCTCCAGGTACACCGAAGAAGGTGAAGAAGAAACGTTCTATATGGGACAATTATCTGATCACTGGAATATGTTTGTCTATGCAATTCTGTCGGTTCCAGTACTTCTTCATTTTGAAACAAAAAAAGGGAAGATCTACATTTCAATTTTGGCTTTTTTAAATGCGATTCTTATTCTGCTCTCCATAAAACGCATTGCACTCGCGGGATTGGTTGGTGGAGGGTTGATTAATGCTTTCATGACCTTAAAAACAAAAGTAATACTCAAGTTTACTGTTATTGGTGTTCTAATTATGGTCTTGTCCTACCCTATCTATGGGAGTATGCTTAATGAACGATTCGAAGCTCGTGCAGACAGGTTTGAAGAAGGATCTATGGCAAAAGAAGGACGATACCTCGAAACATCTTATGTTTGGAGTGATGCCTTGAGTTTTCAATCGTTGGATAAAAGTCTGTTCGGAATGGAGGCGTTTAACTCCGCCGGAACTTATGCCGGAGGAATTTTTGGAGATCGACAATTGCATGTGGACTACAACAATATTTTAAATACAATAGGCATCGTTGGTCTATTGCTCTACTTTATTATGTTCATTCAAATTTGGAGGCGTTTTAAATCATACCTCCGTGGGCTTGTTATTCAAGACAAGTTTTCAAAGACTATGAAATCAATTTTTTACTCTTTTTTCATAATGCAGTTTGTAACATCTGTGGCCGGACAAATGTACAACATCACTTTTAGAATGATCGTATTCATTTTCATCGGTTCTGCGATGGGGTATTTTAATCAACTTAAAAAGCAACAATTTGAAAGTAGTAATCATTAGTTCGACGGTAAATAGCAAATTGGCTCCATTCATTCAGGAACAAATGCATTCTTTGCAATCCATTGGTATTGACTGCGTGCTTTTTCCAATAAGACATGGCGGTATTTTTGGCTACTTGAAGCATTTTAAGTTGCTCAAAGAAATGATTCGTTTAGAGAAACCCGATCTCATTCATGCCCATTATGGATTGTCAGGTCTCCTGGCTAATCTTCAAAGAAAAACCCCGGTGATAACCACGTTTCATGGGACAGATATTAACAATAAGAAAATACGATGGATATCTGTTATTGTGGCTCGCTTAAGCAAACAGTCCATTTATGTGACGGAGCATTTAAAGGTATTAGCCGGAAATGTCCGCGGTGTGGTAATTCCATGTGGCGTTGATTTATCTATTTTCATTCCGCAAAACATGGAATTTGCAAAACAAAAAATGAAATTAGATCCATCAAAAAGTTACGTTCTGTTTTGCTCTAGTTTTGACAATCCAGTAAAAAATAGTCAACTCGCTATAGATGCTTTCAATGAAACAAAAGAGCGCCTTTCTCTGGACATGGAACTCTTGGAGTTAAATCATTTCTCAAGAGATGAAGTGTCTTCTTTATTAAACGCCAGTTATTGCCTGCTAATGACCTCTTTTAGCGAAGGCTCGCCACAAGTAATCAAAGAAGCTCTAGCAACGAATAGGCCAATCGTTTCAACAGCTGTTGGTTCAGTAAGAGAATTAATTCATGAAGTAAAGGGGTGCTTGCTTGTTGAGCAAAATTTGGAATCCGTAACTGACGGGCTCGAAAAGTGTATTACCTTCTCCATTAACCATGGAGAAACACAAGGGAGGGAGCAAATTCAAACTAAACTTTTGGGTTTGCAGCAGGTCGCATCAAGCATACAATTATTATATAGTAGCGCCTTAAGCGCATAGTCATTCACCTAAAAAAAAACATTATGAAATTTGCATTTTACTTTGGACATCCTGCACAGTTCCTTTTTGTTAAGCAGACTATTGCGGATCTTATCGATAATGGACATGAAGTTCTTATTCAGATTAAAAAGAAGGACGTCCTTGAAGAGCTTCTAAAATCAAGTTCTTTTGAATACACAAACATTCAGCCTCAAGAGCGCAAGAACAGCAAAATGGCTGCGTTATCTGGCTTGATAAAAAGGAATATAAAAATACTTCCAGCCTTACGAAAGTTCCAACCCGACTTGCTTATTAGTTCAGACGCCTCCTACGCTCAGCTTGGGTTAGTTTTGCGTATTCCTTGCGTCACTATCCTCGAAGACGATTATAAAGTGATTAAGAAACTAGCACTCTTGTCATATCCATTTACAACAACTATTCTTTGTCCTGAAGTGTGTAATGTTGGACGATGGGGAAAGAAAAAAGTAGGCTATAATGGATACATGAAATTGGCTTACCTGCATCCAAGCGTGTTTGTGCCAAATAAAGAAGTAATGAAAAAATACGTGCTACCGGAAAAATATGCTATCATTCGATTAGCACAACTTACAGCATACCATGACGAGGGAATGAAAGGAATTTCCGAAGGTCTATTGATTTCAATTATTGATCGCCTGAAGAAAAAGGGAATTACTCCAATAATTTCTGCTGAGGGTAAAATTGGCGAACGCTATGCCCCACTTCTATTGAACATTGATGCAAGTGACATGCATTCTGTTTTGGCACATGCGAAACTGCTAATTTGTGACAGTCAAAGCATGAGTGTTGAAGCTTCAATGCTTGGTATTCCTTCTTTACGCTACAGCAGTTTTTCTGGAAGAATTTCTGTACTAGAGGAGTTGGAACATCACTTTGGTTTAACCTTTGGATTTCCTGTCTCAAAAAGTGCTGCATTATTGAGCCAATTGGAAACGGTATTAGAAATGGATGATTTTGAAGCTGTTTTTCAGCAAAGAAGGCAAAATATGTTGTCGGAAAAAATCAATGTTTCTGACTTCCTTTTTTGGTTCTTCACAAACTATCCTGAAAGCGTTGGAGAAATGAAAGAATCTGAAGATTACCAACTAAATTTTCAATCATCATTTAGAATGAAAGCTACTGTAAATAAAAGTGCTTACATCGGGTAGGCATGTTGTAATACCTTGTGTTTTTTGGTTTAGTCTTTAGGCACCATTGGATGAATTAACTTTCTGAAAATTGCAAAATGATATTCAAAGACAATAAATCGACTTTATTCCCTCTACTTTTTCATTGCACAGGGCTTAATTTCCCAATTTGATCCTTTCGCATCACAAACAGTTTTAACCTCGAGTGAATAGGAAGCGGAGTTGACCATTTTTCCAAATCCTGCAAAGAGTATTATTGGCCTTAACGCAAAGTATCAAATGACAAGCAAAAAAATAATTATTCATTAACAAAAACAACTATGAAAATTGAAAAAAAAATATTTGTAATAGGTGGAATTAAAGCGGCTGGAGTCTACGCTTCTTTAAAGAAAAAATTTAAGAATGTTCAATTTTTTCGAAATGAGCAGGAACGCTGTAATTCGGCACATGTCAATCCAGACATTCTCATTTTCGATGAATCAATAAAAGACAATCATGCGATAAGTAGTTCGAATTCATCTACACATTTATCAAATACTTCAATCTTTTACTTATTTGATGATGAGCACTTTGATTTCATTCTAGACCTGATTAGGGTGCCGACCAAAAAACGTTGAAAATTCTTATTTAGTTTAACGAAACAAAGGGACAAGTAATTAATTACTTGTCCCTTTGTTTCGTTAAACTAAATATACTATACAATTGATAAACAGAATTAAGCTCCTCTTTTCTTGTTGAAAACAATGTTTTTCACTGCCATAACTATGAACTTAAAATCTACTAACCTTCCCTTTTTACTTGATAGTAAATAGTCTTCTTCAGCCATTAAAACAGATTCTTTTGAACTGACTCTATTGTATGCGATATACGGAGGGATACAACCCGGTTTTTGTGACAAACGTAATTTCTGAATGTGTTTCGGGATATCTTGAAAATAACGATCAGTTACAGGTCGAACACCGAACAGTTTCATATCTCCTTTAAGAACGTTTACCAGTTGAGGAAGTTCATCCAGCCAGTAACGTCGAACAAATCTTGCCCAGGAAGGAACTCTGAAATCATTTGCAGGCTTGCCATTGCTCCCATATCCATTTGTATTCACTACGTAATCTTGCAAATACTCAGAATAGGGATGCATTGTTCTTATTTTATAAACACCAATGATTTTGCCATTCTGACCAACTCTTGGAAATTTATAAATAAACCCATTGCTCGATTTAGACTTTACATCTGGTTCTTTTACCTTTTTTACAACAAAGTACATTACACCATCAATGTCCTCTTCAAGTTCAGTAATTTTGAATCCGAACTTTATTAACCTCCCTAATACTTCTGCCTTTGAAAGTCGTTGATGCTTTCCTCGTGTTATACCAAAATAGAGCTGCTTTAGGCCTTTTACTTTCGGACAAATTCGATGGAAAGCAAACTCTCCAATAGCGGATATCTTGCCAACAAAAGGAACTTTTCTAACCCATTGATTTTCTTTACGTTGTTTATTTGTTTGAACAAAACCAATAAACTTCCCATTGTCCTCAAGACTTTCATTTACACGAATTAAGAAGGAATCTAATTTGGCAATAGAATTAAAGCTCTGAAGACAGACCATATCTTGATAAAACCCCTCTTTCGTTATCTGATCCTTTGTGGAAAAGAGCAATTGGGTTTTATGCGATTCGGTAGCTGCAAAATGCTCAACATAATCATACGCTTTTGCACCTATTTTTTCAATGATTAATTCTTTATTCGTTTTTACGTCATCTCTTAGGAGTAAGTCCATTTGTTTGGACGTACTTTTAGTTAGTTTGTTCGTCCAGAAAACTGCTGGCACAGAAGATAAATTATAATTCAGTGAGCTATTATTTGTCAGATAATTATAGCTATTAACTTCATTGTTTCTTATACGTTGTCGTACATTCTGATGATTATTTTTCATGATAAATATTATATAATTCAACTTAACTGAACTATAGCAGGCATGACCAAATCATCCCGGGCCGTTTAGGCACATTGGTAGTAACTAAACATTACATCACTCGCTTACATTATTATTATTAATTGGCTGCTTTCTATTAAAATTAACTGGAATGATTCGCACACTTATTCCTGTTTTTTTGATTCCGTTTCCTAAGGCGGGGAAGCCAAATCGAGCCGCTTAATATTTTAGTCTTTCATAATTTTATGTTTTAAAGATTAATACATATAGTTACTAGTAATCACTGTTGGTAAGGATCAATTAGAACCAATAGAAATTCACTATCAATAGATTTCTTAACGCATTCAGTATTGACTTGAATTTATGGTTATTGAACCTACCTCAAATGCTATTGAAGTGTTCAATAATTTGAGGCTCCGAACAATAGAGAGCATATTCTCCGACTGACTTTGAGCGTTTTTCAATAATTCAAAATTGCGTTGATCGATGCCCTTTTTATCATGAGTAATACCAACATAAATAGAATCTTTAATTAAGCTGACATCTAGAACCAAACAATTGATTTTTTCATGTTTACGCAAGTTATGAATAAGCTCAGAAATCAATAGATACAGATTTTCTAAAATAGTGACCGATCGATTTGCTGATACATTAACTGTTAGTAAAAACTTCAAGCCTGAAAAGCAATTCAACAATTCGATTATTTGCTTCTCAAATGAACAGGCTTCAATAGTTATTTTTCGAAATTCTTTTGAACGAAAACGAAATAGGTTTAATGCATTAATATACTTCATTTTAAAATGTTGATTCTTGACAATATTTAGATGATTATAGATCAATGATTTCAATCCATTAATTGTTGGACCTGCATTAACTTGTGCGTAAAACTCCATTTCATAAGCCGGACCCAAGTAGCCAGCAGCTTCGTAATTCACACCATTTATTGATTTTTTATTCTCCATGATTTTCATTGTTAAAATGTATACTCCTGCTAAAGGGCAATCGCCTGAAAAATAGATCGTAATAAGACAATCTCTTTCCCAAGCGACTAGGAATCTGTTTAACTCCCTTTCTTGTTAAATTTAAAAACCTAGACAACACTACTCTGCTACCTTGCTCTGTCGCCCCGAGGATTAATATTCCTCTACCTAAACCTTAGAACTACTTAACTATGCTACTTCTTAAATTGATTATTTTTTGGCTCACCAATTATTTAAAAAAAACAATTGTTTATTGACATAATCAACATAACCAACCTTATTTACACATACTGAGTCATTCACAATTAATCATGATTTATTGTGATTAAATTTTGCAGTCTTTTTTTCATTGGCCGTCTATTTTAGATTTAAATAGGTTATTCACTTTGAATCCTTACCACTATTCATTCAATTCGCAGCCCAAACACAATAAACTGCTGAAAATCAGTGATTAATGAATTTAAATTACTTCAGTACTTACCATTACGAGACATCCTTTCCCAAATCGGGACATAATTCAGGTAAATATTCAGCAGGAAATGCAATTTGGTAATCTATACCACTATTTATATAACTATATATAGGCATGCATAGTATTATTGAGTACTTTTTATAAAAGAAGACCTTATGAAACCATTTAATATAATAGTTGCAGAAGATGACAATTGGTATGCTGAATATATCAATCATCATTTATTGCTTGAAACCAAACACAATATAACGCGTGTTTCAAGTGCAGCTGAACTATTCAAGCTTTTAAAAACGAAACCTGATTTAATTACTCTAGATTACAATCTGCCGGATATGAAGGGGGATGAGACCCTTAAAAGAATTAAAAATGAATCAAAAGATACTGCTGTCATTATCGTTTCCGCCCAAGAAGATGTAGACACCGCGGTGGTAATGATGAACAATGGAGCATTCGACTATATCGTTAAGAATACTAACGCAAAATACCGTATAATTCAATCATTATCTTCTCTTCAAAAAACAATATCCCTTGAATCTCAAATAAGTAACCTACAAGCTGAAGTTGAAAACAAATACAATATATCCACTTCAATCATTGGACAGAGTCCTGCTTTAAAAAGGGTCTTTAATTATATTGAGAAAGCATCGAGCAGCTTAATCAATGTATCAATTTCGGGAGATACCGGTACAGGAAAAGAACTGGTGTCTAAGGCCATTCATTTTAACTCCTCGAGAGCAAAGAAACCTTTCGTTGCAGTCAACCTCTCCTCTATTCCCGAATCGCTTATTGAGAGTGAATTGTTTGGACACGTGAAGGGTTCATTTACAGGTGCTATAGCAGATAGAATTGGTAAGTTCGAGGAAGCTGATGGAGGCACCATATTTCTTGATGAAATAGGTGACATCAGCCTAAATATTCAGGTTAAAATTTTACGCGTTATTCAAGAACGAGTCGTGACAAAGTTAGGCACCAATAAATCTAGGGCTATCGACTGTCGGATTGTATGTGCTACGAACAAAGACCTAAGTATATTGGTCCAAAATGAACTCTTTCGTGAAGACCTCTATTATCGTTTAATAGGGCTTCCCATTCATCTTCCTAAGCTCATTGAAAGGGATAATGATATTCTAATTTTAGCAAAACATTTCGTTTCATCGTATTGTTCATCAAATCATCTCCCATCAATGACAATTAATGAGGAAGCGAAAATTAAACTGAACGGATATAAATTCCCAGGAAACATTCGAGAGTTAAAAGCCATAATGGAGTTGGCTTGTGTTATGACGGATTCAGATCAAATAGAAGCTAAGGACATTGTTTTTAGTAAAAGGCAAGGGATTGATGATATTGTAAACAGTACAGCTACATTAAAAGAAATTAACGAACAAATCATTTTAAGGCTTTTGAGCAATAACAATGATAACGTTCTACAAGTAGCGAAACAATTGGATATCGGTAAATCGACTATTTATAGACTATTGAAGGAATCAAATATAGAATCAGACTTAAGCAAATAACTATGAAAGGAATCGTATTTACAGAATTTATTGAAATGGTCGAATCCGAATTCAACTTGGAAATGGCAGATGACATTATCGTGAAAAGCAATCTACAGTCTGAAGGTACTTATACTTCCATTGGGAGTTACAGTCACACCGAAATTTTCGCATTGGTTGAACAACTAAGTTTGGCGACTGGAATTGCCCAAGTCGATCTTTTTAGAATTTATGGCGAACATTTATTCAGCCGATTCAAAATTCATTATCCAGCGATGTTTGAGAAAATAAATAACGCATTGTCCTTTTTAGAATTGGTTGATTCCTATATCCATAAGGAAGTAATGAAGCTTTACCCAAATGCCGAACTCCCTTCTTTTGTTACGGAGCGCGCCTCTGAAAACGAGCTAATTATGATATACTCATCTAAAAGAGAAATGTCAGATTTCGCCCATGGATTGATTTTAGGGTGTCTTAAAAACTTTAATGAAAAGGCAGAAATCGAGATTGAAAAGATTTCTGAATCCAATGTTATATTCAGAATCAAGAGATTGGTATGAGCGAAAAAGAAGCATTTGAACGCATACTTATCCGTGAGAGAAAAGCCAGAAAAGAGGCTGAAAGAATCATGGAAGAGAAAAGTCTCGAGCTTCTAAAAGTCAATGAGAAATTATCGGAACTAAACATACATCTTGAAAAAGAAGTGGCCGATAGAACGCAAGAAATTAAGAAGAATGCGGATCAATTAAATGTTCTTTTCAATGAGAATCCTTTTCCAGTAATAGTCTATGATATAAGTTCATTGCAAATTTTAGATGTAAATAATACCGCGATTGAAAAATACGGATATGATAAAAATGAATTTTTGCTCAAGACTGTATACAATTTACATCCAAATGATGAAGTAGAAAGAGTTGAAGAGTATATTTTAGCTAGAAAGACAACAAACACAGGGTCTACTGCATGGAAGCATTTAAGTGCAATGGGAAATCAATTTGATGTGTTGGTTACCTCGAATCCAATTATTTACAACGGAATTCCATGCAGAATGGCCATCATTGAAGACATTACCGAGAAAAATCTTTTATTGAGAGAAAAGGATTTGCAGAAGCAGAATTACCAAGATTTAATTGAAAATTCGAGTGACATTATTTATAGAATTAACCAGAAAGGCAAGTTCATTTATATGAATCCGTCGGGTATAAAAATGTCAGGCTATAATGAAGTTGAGATTCTTCAAATGAATTTTTCTGATATGATCGCTCCAAGTTATTTGAAACAAGTTGTTAATTTTTATAAGTTTCAAATACAGGAAAAACTGGATACAACCTATACTGAGTTTCCTATAATTACTAAGGAAGGAATTGAATATTGGATTGGGCAAAATGTTGAGGCATCTGAGTTTACAGAAGATGGGGAAGTTTTTTACAATGCAACAGCCAGAAATATTACAGAGCGTAAAAAACTTGAAAAGGCTCTTTTAAGAAGTGAGGAAAAATACAGGTCTATTATTGAAAATATGGAACTTGGCTTGCTGGAGGTTAACGTCAAAGGCATTGTAACGAAAGCATATCCAAAATTCTGTTTATTAACGGGGTATTCTCACAAAGAATTAGAAGGTGGAAAAGCTGAGTTTCTGCTCGATGAAAATGGACTTTCTACCATGAAGGAGCAAACAGATAGTAGAAAAACCGGAATCTCGAATGTCTATGAAATTCAATTAATACGTAAAGACAGATCTAAAATTTGGGTGATGATTAGCGCGGCTCCTTTTTACGATGAATACAATCGGGTTCAAGGTTCCGTTGGGATTCATCTTGATATTACGAATCGAAAAACATTAGAAAACGATCTACTCCATTCAAAAACCCATGCTGAAGACCTTTTGAAATCCAAGGAAATGTTTATCGCGAATGTAAGTCATGAAATTAGAACTCCGTTAAACGCGATAATTGGAATTACAGAACTTATGCTGAACTCTTCCCATGATGAAGTACTAATTTCACAATTAGACCATGTATCTCATGCCGGTAAAGGATTGTTAAGTCTAATAAATGAACTCCTTTTGGTTTCAAAAATTGATGCCGATAAATTGACATTAAATCCTACAAATTATTCATTGTCAAAATGCTTAAACAGCAACTTCGAACTGCACAAGAACGAAGCCATTGAAAAAGGACTGTCCTATTCAATTCAATTCAATATCCCCGAAACGAATGAGTATTGTTTTGACCATCTTAAACTTGGACAAGTAGTTCAAAATTTACTTTCAAACTCTTTAAAATTTACAAAGACCGGAAGCGTTCAATTAAAGGTGAATCTAGTCAGTTCAATAGACAATGTTGATATTATTGAGATTAGTGTCATAGACACTGGAATTGGTATTCCTAAAGAAAACTTAGAGTCTATATTTGGAAATTTTGAACAAGCAATAAATAATCAGTCCGGCGAATATGGCGGCACTGGGCTTGGCCTGTCTATTGTAAAGAAAATATTAGCGTTGATGGGCAGTGAAATAAAAGTTGAGTCTAAAAATGGACAAACAGCGTTCGTATTTCAACTAAAACTTTTTAAAACCCAATTAATCGAGCTTACTGATTTTACTTCAATTAATCAGAAAGGTGCACTTCATGGTGTAAATGTTTTGGTGGCCGAGGACAACGAAACGAATCAATTTCTGATTGAAAATGTATTAAAAGAACTGGATGCATCTTTTACAATTGTCAATAATGGCCAAGAAACTATTAAATATTTGAGAATCAATTCTGTAGATGT
>JBLHVW010000086.1:0-15912 GCA_047628775.1 Salibacteraceae bacterium
GGCATTCTTCCAGATCACGTTTTAATCCTTCTGAAAAGATTTGGAATCATCTTAATGACGATGTATTTCACCCGTATCGTCTTTTTATTATCCAACCTTTCGTCCTTTCAAAACTTATCCTTTTCGGATTTTATTGTTGCCATCTGGTTCGACATGATAACAATAGGGTTGTTATTCCTTCCCTATTACAGTCTTTATTTATTCCCGATTCCGCTCCGCCATACCAAAGCATACAAGGTCTCTTTCAAACTCTATTTTCACATAACAAGTGCTTTAATCCTAGGTTTAAATTTAATGGATGTTGAATATTTCAAATACACGGGCAAGCGATCGACTTTCGATCTTTGGTCAATGTTTGGCGGAGGAGGCGATTTAGGCCAACTATGGGACACCTTCCTAAATGATTTCTGGTTCGTAATTCTACTTTACATTCTCCTAATTGCACTCACTGAGTTTCTATACAGAAGAATCGAGCGTAAACCGGTTACTCGTTTAAATGGAAAACCCTTTTATAAAATCAACATTATCTCCTTTTTTATAATGGTACCGGTATTATTTGTATTGGGCCGAGGAGGATTTAATTTAAAACCGGTTGGAATCATTGAAGCTACTCGATACACTGAGCCTGAAAACTTAGCGTTCGTTCTTCCCACAGCGTTTACAATGATCAAAACGATCGATCAAGGCGGACTTGAGCCTGTGCGATACATGTCGGATGAGGAAGCTTTGCGCTATTTTGATCCTGTCAAAACGACTCAACCACAAGACATTCTTCCCGACAAGACAAACGTCGTGATCATTATGCTTGAGAGTTTCGGGACTGAATTTGTCGGTGCTTTCAACCAAGGTAAAGGATACACTCCTTTCCTGGATTCAATTATAGGTGAGTCGCTTACTTTCGATTACAGCTTCGCGAATGGAAAGCGATCCATAGAGGCCGTTCCTGCTGTTATTGCTTCGATGCCTACCATGATGGAGAATGCGTACATTTCATCTCCTTATGGCAACAACAAGATCAATACCTTACCTAGTATATTAAAGGAACATGGATATGAGTCTGCGTTTTTCCATGGCGCAACAAACGGCTCAATGAGTTTTGATGGATTCTCTCGAATTTGCGGATTCGATCATTATTACGGAAGGTCTGAGTACAACAATGATGATCACTACGATAAAACTTGGGGGATTTTAGATGAATATTTTAGCCCTTGGAGCGCGAGAAAAATGAGTAAAATGAAAGAACCTTTCTTCAGTACAATTTTCACAATCTCGTCACACCACCCCTACTTCATACCTGAACACCTAAGGAGCAAGGTTAAACGAGGGCCTCAAGAAATATGTGCCTCGATAAATTATGGAGATTATTCACTCAAAAAGTTTTTTGAAGAAGCAAAAAAACAAAGTTGGTATAACAATACTTTATTCGTACTTTTAGCTGACCATACACCGGCGACAACATCGAAAGTGTATAACCAAAGGACACATATTTTTAGAATTCCAATCGCGTTTTATCACCCGGGAGGAAATTTAAAGGCCGAGAGAAGTCATAGAACCTTTCAACAGTTGGATATTATGCCGACAATATTGGATCTGTTAAATATCGAAACCGATTATTATGCGTTTGGTAATTCATACTACAGCCCGAAAGGAGGTGACGCTCTAGTCTATATGTCTGGTGCGTATAGTCACTTTGAAGATGGTAGAATGACAATGTTTTCAGACAGTAAGGCACGAAGTTTGTATAATTACACTTTGAAAAAAGTAGATTTAATAGACTCCCTTTCATACTATAAAAAGGAGTCGCAATCGGTAGAGATGAAAATAAAGGCTATGATTCAACGTTATAACCATGACCTTCTTCAAAACCAAACAACTACAAATGAAACAAAGCATTAGGTTCATAATAAATCCTATATCTGGAGTTGGTAAGAAAAATATCATTCCTAGTCTGATTGAGAACAACCTCAATCATGATCAGTTTGAATATACTCTTGTCTATACTGAATATAAAAAACACGCAAAAGCGCTAGCGACTCAAGCCTCTAAGGAAGGGATCGATATTGTTTGTGCTGTTGGTGGTGATGGATCCGTTCATGAGGTAGGAACAGCTTTGATTGGAACAAAAACTAAATTGGCCATCCTTCCTGCTGGTTCAGGAAATGGATTAGCGCGCCACTTGAATATCCCGATGAATTTGAAAGATGCTATTCTTTGCATTAATGATTCAAACTCAATTGCAATGGACACTGTCCTTGTAAATGACAAATCATTCTTAGGAGTTGGAGGCTATGGATTTGACGCTGTAATTGCACAAAAATTCGATACACATCACAGACGTGGTCTTTGGGGATATGTTCAACTTATTATTCGTGAGTTCTTCAAATACAACCCGATAAACGCAACCATTGATATTGACGGAAAAGTAAAATCACTTCCTGTGGTCCTATTGACTGTGGCAAATTCATCCCAGTTTGGAAATGGATTTACAATTTCACCAAAATCTGACGTTACAGATGGTGAATTGGAACTTGTCGTATTAAAGCCATTTTCAATTTGGTCAGCACCGTCGATTGTTTACCGCTTCTTCATGAAGAAAAGTGGAAAGTCAAGGTATTCTGAAATTATTCCTTTTAAAACAGCAAAATTGAAACTGTCAAAAAAGATTGCGCACTATGACGGTGAACCTGTTGATGTAAAGAACGAAATCAACGTTAGTGTTGTTCCGAAAAGCTTAAATATTTTAATCGGAAAATAGTTTCAATGTTATTTCTAGAGCCCACCCTCGAAAATTTTCAAAAACACATCGCTAAACTTAAGCAGGACAAAGAACCTCTTTGGGGAACTATGTCGGCGCAAAGAATGGTAGAACACTTGACAGAATCTCTCGATATATATTTGGGGAAAGTAGGTGACAATAGACTTGAAATTCCAGAAGAAAAAGTCGAAAAAGCACAAGCATTTTTATTTTCAGAATACCCTCTTCCGAAAAACTTTAAAGCTAAGTTCTTACCATCCAATGCGAGTAATCGAAATACAGATCTTGAATCGGCTATTGCAGAGTTCGAAAATAAATGGAATGAACTTGAAGCTTTCTTTATCAAAAATCCGGATTTTACAACAATGCATCCAAGCTTTGGAGAACTTGACCACAAACAGATTATGGCACTGAATAGCAAACACTTGACGCATCATTTTAAACAATTCGAATTGATCTAATGAGCATGTATCTCTACGCCTACCCTATTTTTCCTGCCGTAATTATCGGTGTTCTTAGTTGGCTTTACTGGAAAGAAAGAGGCTACTCATCAACGATCCTCGGATATGGAATAATTGTCGGCTATGTTTTCTCGCATTACATCTTCAAATATTTCGCTTGACAGTCCCTTATTCTGAATAGTTCATGTAACTTTAGATCATAGACCAATTTGTTGTGTTTCTTAAGCGTTTACCTAAAGTAATCGCGCTCAAACATGACCAACGTAAAGATTGAAAATGAATAGTTTTTTTAGTGCATTCGATAAAAGCTCATTAAGTCAATGGAAAGATCAAATTATCCAAGACCTTAAAGGTAAGGAGCATTCGGTATTAGAATTCCATGATCCAATAGAAGAATTGGATTATAAGGCCTATTATCATCCCGATGAGACGGCAAGTAAGGATGATGCTCCTGGTAATTTCCCTTACACTCGAGGTCTAAAAACATCCGACAACAATTGGATGAATGGAGCTCTGATTGAAATCACAGATGAATCAAACGCAAATAAAGAAGCCCTTGATTTTCTTATGAAAGGTGCAGATCTTCTTGTTTTTAAAACAACAAAAACTGACTGTGATTGGAACAAAGTGCTTTCTGAAATAAAGTTCGAATACATCAAAGCACAATTTGATGTTCCATCAATCAGACATTGTACTGCCATTAAAGAGATTGTCGGAAATCAATTGAATACAGTTTCTTTCAATTTTGATCCAATGGCAATAGGACTGGAAATCATCAATGAACTAACTGAAGCATCCGATTCTCAGCAACATCCTGTATTGATTGTCAATGGCTTTGGCGTTCAACAATTGGGCGCAACCTCTTGGCAAGAGATCGCTTTTTCAATAAATATCGGACATGAATATTTATTGAAATTGATGGAATCTGGATTATCGATCGACGAAGCTTCAGCCATGGTTCATTTCCATATTGGAGTTGGTAGTAACTACTTTTATGAAATCGCTAAGTTCAGAGCTTTACGCCAATTGTGGTCCAAAGTCATCGATGCCTATAACCCTGAGCACAGTTGCACTTACAATTGTAATATCACTGCAGTTATTGGTCATACAAATAAATCATTAAGAGATCCGTACACGAATCTTTTAAGGCAAACGACGGAAACAATGTCCGCATCGAATGGCGCTGATAGTATTCTCGTTTTGCCCTATGATCTGTATTCAATCAGCGGATCTTCAGAACTTTCCAAACGAATGGCGCTGAATATTTCATTAATTCTGAAAGAGGAATCTTATCTTGATAAAGTCATTGACCCAACAGGAGGAAGTTACTCCGTAGAAGCTTTAACGAAATTGATCGGAGAAAAAGCTTGGTCTTATTTTCAATTAATAGAAAGTAACGGTGGCCTTTGTATCGAATCTGGATTGGACGCGTTTGTCAATGACATTAATTTGAAACGACAAGAGCGGATCGAAGCTTTTCAATCTGGAAAAATCATTGGAATTGGAATGAACAAATACCTCAGCCCTGATGAACACAAGACTGAGTGGGTAAAGAGATCATCTTATTTAGGAATCGAGCCTATCGTATTTGATATGGAATCAAAAAATAGCTTCGTATGAAAAGAGTAGATTTTAATAAAATTGACTTCGCTACTGAATCTGCCTCTGGAGAAATGAATCAAGTTTCAAATTTCGCAACAGCTGAAAAAATTGTCATTCAAAATTTTTACACTGAAAAGGATGTTCAAGATATTGAGCATATTGGCTTCGTATCAGGAATCCCACCCTATTTAAGAGGACCGTATTCTTCCATGTTCGCCATTCGCCCTTGGACAGTGAGACAATACGCTGGTTTTTCTACAGCGGAAGAATCGAACGCATTTTACAGACGAAATTTGGCTGCAGGCCAAAAAGGACTTTCCGTTGCTTTCGATTTAGCAACGCATAGAGGGTATGATTCAGATCATGAACGCGTTGTTGGAGATGTGGGAAAAGCAGGAGTTGCGATCGATTCAATATTGGATATGAAAATTTTATTCGATCAAATTCCTTTGGATAAAATGTCTGTTTCGATGACAATGAACGGAGCGGTATTGCCAATTATGGCTTTCTACATAGTTGCAGCGGAAGAACAAGGCGTTGATAAAAAAGAATTGGCAGGAACAATTCAAAATGATATCCTTAAAGAATTCATGGTGCGGAATACATACATTTATCCTCCATTGCCATCCATGAAGATCATTTCTGACATCTTTGAGTATACAGCTCAAAACATGCCTAAATTTAATTCTATTTCGATCTCTGGTTATCACATGCAGGAAGCCGGAGCAACGGCAGCCATTGAACTTGCCTATACCCTCGCAGATGGACTTGAATACCTCAGAGCAGGGATTAACACAGGAATGAAAATAGACACTTTCGCGCCCCGTTTGAGTTTCTTCTGGGCCATTGGAATGAATCATTATACTGAAATCGCCAAAATGCGTGCAGGTCGAGCTATCTGGGCGAAGTTGGTCGATCAATTCAATCCCGAAAACAAAAAATCTCTTGCTTTAAGAACGCATTGCCAAACATCAGGATGGAGTTTAACAGAACAAGACCCTTTCAATAATATTGCCAGAACGTGTATCGAAGCGATGGCTGCCGCATTAGGTGGAACTCAATCACTTCACACGAATGCCTTGGATGAAGCAATTGCACTACCAACAGACTTTTCTGCAAGAATTGCCAGGAACACGCAAATTTACTTGCAAGAAGAAACAGGGATCACGAAACATGTCGATCCTTTGGGAGGCAGTTACTATGTCGAAAAATTGACGGAAGAGTTAATTAATGAGGCTTGGAAATTAATTGAAGAAGTGGAAGAATTAGGAGGAATGGCAAAAGCGATTGAAACTGGACTTCCTAAAATGAGAATCGAGGAAGCAGCTGCACGAAAGCAAGCACGAATCGATTCAAACAAAGACATTATCGTTGGAGTAAACAGATACCAGCTCGAAAAGGAAGACCTTATTGAAATCTTTGAGGTCGATAATTCCAAAGTTCGTGATTCACAGGTAGCGCGGTTAAATGATTTAAAAGAAAACAGAGATCAAGCAAACGTCAATGCCTTGTTAATGGAGTTGGAAGATGCGGCTAAAAACAAGACTGGAAACCTTTTAGAAATTGCTGTTCGTTGTGCCAGAGCGCGCGCTTCATTGGGAGAAATCTCAACAGCGATGGAGAATATTTACGGTCGTTACCAAGCTACAATTAGATCAATTAACGGAGTATATTCATCTGAATCTATGGAAGACAAAGATTTTAATTTGGCGAAAGAAATGGCCGACAAGTTCAGCAAACTTGAAGGAAGAAGACCAAGAATAATGATAGCGAAGATGGGCCAAGATGGACATGATCGCGGTGCAAAGGTAATTGCAACATCATTTGCTGATATTGGTTTTGATGTAGACATTGGACCACTTTTCCAGACTCCTGAAGAAGCTGCAAAACAAGCAGTTGAAAATGACGTTCATGTTTTAGGTGTTTCATCTTTGGCTGCTGGACACAAAACATTAGTTCCTCAGGTGATTGCGGAATTAGAGAGATTGGGTCGAGGTGATATCATGGTCATCGCGGGCGGTGTGATCCCGAAGCAAGATTATGATTATTTATATGACGCTGGAGTATTTGGCGTTTTTGGCCCTGGAACTAAAATTTCAGCTGCAGCTCAGAATATTTTAGGCTTGCTGTTAAAAAGCTTTGAATAATACGGTGAAAATTTTGCAATCACAGCGGTAGTCTCTTTAATTACGTTAGCTACTCCTTTTCTCAAGTATCCGTGAAACATTGATGTACAAAGCTATACAACTATCTGACAAAGAATTCACCTTCAATATGCAAGATCTGTTTATCATCAATTTGAAAGCAAAATAACAGTCAAAGAACAGACTAAAAATACTGGTTTTGTTTCCTGACTATTCTTCGCTTGCATTCCATTTAACTGCAGCGCACAGATCGGTTCAGCAAAAAGGCAGCACATTTTGAGCTAGGTGCCGGAGCGGTGCAAATAAAAACTGAATCCATGGATCAATTCAAAGTACTTCCAGCGGGAAATCTGGATTATAGATTTCAGAAAAGTGATGGTCATGTTATATTTCGAACTGGAATTGGGCTAACAGAAGCACTTTATATTGGTTTTAGATTCGTATTTTAGTCCACAAATATTAGCACAAAACACTATTCCTATGACACGTCTAACAATTATAGCCCTTTCAATTGTACTTTTAAGTGGATTGAATTCGTGCTATACGAATCTCAATAAGCAATTGGAGCGCGAAGTACATATAAACATCACAGTTCAATCCGATGTTCAAATCAATAACAGTGGAAACTCAAATTTCTCAGGAGCATATACTAATGAGGAGCTTAAGGAACAGTATTTAATTGGATTAAAAACAGAACTTCAAGCAAGTAAAATTATTCTTAATGAGGTGAGTCCTGAATTTACAGTTCAGATCTCAAATTTTAAAATCAACGAATCGACAACAACAGAAACTGTTAACGATACTGTTTCGGACAACCACGGAGAAACCTTTGAACTTACTTCCATTGACGTTTCAGCATCGGGAACTTTAATGCGCGTATCCAATGGAGAAACGTTCTCTTGGAGTGCAAATAAACACAAAGACGAGAAGGTAACAACCAATCGAACCGCCGGTCAAGTAATTACTGGAGACAATAAAGAAAAAACCGAGTACCGTGAAAAAGAACTCAGTAGTACTATTGCTCTTAACTACAGTAACAAAGTTGGATCACGCTCTGGAGTTGTTATTGTCAAAGAAATATTTAAAGCGCTCAATTAATTGTTCTTTGATTTTAAGTGTTTTCTATTCGTTCTTAATTCAAGATTTTGACGACAAGAATGAAACCTAATATCAATCTTCTCGTAAGCACCTTGAATATCGAACTGTTAAAAAAAAGTTAACTTTACGCAAATATTAAGATTCGGTACAATAATTGAATCTTGAAAGGAAAATCAAGAACACTATGAAAAATATCATTGCTTGCCTAAGTTTAATTTTCATGAGTCAAATGACTTTCGGTCAGAACTATGACGAATTGAAAATCCTGTATGCGGATGGAGCGTATAAAAAACTAGTAGCAAAATCTATCAAGATTACAGAAAATGATAAAAGTAAGAAAGAAGTACCTCCCTATATCTGGGCGGCCAAAGGACTTCACAAAATACATTTATCAGGTGATCCAGACGAAAAATACAAAAATGCGTATAAAGACGCAATCAAGTATTTAGGAAAAGGCGTGAAGTATGACATTAAAATAAATGATGGTGCTACTATTGAAGATGAAGAGTTCGTTGATTTCTTTGAAGAATTCCAAATGTCGCTACTTACGCGAATTAGAAATGATTTTGACGCTGGTCAACCTAAAAAAGCATATTCATGGGCTGTTAAGTACAACAAAATCACAGCGAATCTTGTTGGCTCGAAATATTTAGCAGGAGCATGTAAGTTCTTAGATTCAGATCCAGGAACTTCCAGAGCATTGTGGATTGAAGCGGATAAGTTATTAAAAGAAGTTACTAGCATTGAAGGCTGGAGCGAAGCGGATAAGAAAATGCTTATGTACGGAGTACTGTATTCTGCAGATGCCCTAAAAAACAAACGTCAAAAAGACAAAGCCAAGAAACTTTTAAATAAAGTTGCTCAATGGTTTGAAGAAGACGAAGTATGGCAAGAGAAATATGACCAGATCGTCAATTCATAATCCAACGATTTTATTATTAAGCCCGTTCTATATTATAGAGCGGGTTTTTTACTGCAATTTGTTTTCCTAATTTAGCTTTCTCTAATTAGACTTATGAAAATAGCCCTTCTCCCTCTTCTCTTTTATGCATTCGGATCATTCGGTCAAACTTACAGTCCTTTTTACGCAAGTCTAGCAGATGCCTGTAATCAGGATACCGTCAATCAAAATTTAGTCACATTCGAAAGCTTTGGAGAAAAACAAGTTGGATCGACAGAACTTGAAAACACATACGACTGGCTTTACAACGCTTATGTGAGTTATGGTTATACCGACATTCAAGAAGATCAATTTTTCGCTTCAGGAGTAAGCACCAAAAACCTTGTCGTAACGAAAACAGGCTCTGTATACCCAAACACTTATGTAATTATTGATGCGCATTACGACACAAAAAACGGTCCTGGTGCGAATGACAATGGGACAGGAACCGTAATCTTATTGGAATTGGCGCGGCTTTTGGAAAATGTTGAGACAGAATATTCAATAAAATTCATTCACTTCAGCGCCGAAGAAGATGGTTTGCTCGGAAGTATCAATTACGTGAATGACGATGTAATCAGTACAAACATGGATATTCGACTGGTATTCAATATTGATCAAGTTGGCGGAACTGCTGGAATGACAAATGACATTATCGTTTGTGAGAGAGACGAAAGTCCACCAGTTTCTAATAATGCTGCATCAGCAACAGCGACTACCGAATTGGCCAATTGCATTGAATTCTACTCTACACTGAACACTGAATTTTATTTTGCTTACGGATCAGATTATGTTCCATTTATGAACAACGGCGAAGTTGTCACTGGACTTTATGAAAAGAATGAATCTCCTTACTCACATACAAGTCAAGATTTGATAGTGAATATGGATTTAGACTATTTATTTCAAGTAACCAAAGGTGCTATGGGTGCTCTAGCTCATTTTGTAATTGCTCTTGATGAAGTTTCACTTTCTGAGTTCGATAAATCGGCGATTAAGATTTATCCAACGCCTTCGGATGGCAATGTAACGATTGAAACGGATCATCTCGTCGGTCAAAAAGCAAACATCACTGTGTTTGACGTTTCTGGGAAAATTATTTGGAGTCAGTCAATTTCATCCTTTGGTCCGAAAGAACAGATTCAATTGAATAATTTGAATGCGGGCAGTTACTTAATGACTGTCGAATCTGAAGGACATATTTATCGGCGTAGGGTTGTTCTTAAGTAACCTTTACTTGGATTTGAACAATCCCTATTGAATAACATCATTGCGCATTGCTGCAAGAAAGCCAAGAACCGCTTATCTTTGAAGCAATGAAAAAAGCATTGCAATTACTTCGGAACAAGTTTATCCTCGCTACGGTAATATTCTTTGTATACACGTTGTTTTTGGACGAGAATGACATATTCACTATATTTTCTCAATCAAACAAGCTGAGTCATTTACAAGAGGACACTAACAGGATGAAAAAGAATTTGGAGGAAACCCAAATTACTTTGAAAAAATTAAAATACAAGCCCGAAGTGGAACGATTTGCACGAGAACAGAAGTTCTTTAAAAAGGACGATGAAGATGTTTACGTAATCTTCTACGAATAGAATCTACTCCAAACTCCCTCCCTGATCGAAGAAATTATTTTGATTGGCATCAATAATATCAACATTGTAAAAATAGAATCTAGCGATTTGGGTGTAATCATATCCGAGCTTTGCCATATTCATCGCTCCTTCTTGACAGAGACCGACTCCATGTCCAAAACCACGGCCATTTAGCACAACTTGAGATCCTTCCAAATGTGTATCGAAATACGTAGATTTCAAAAAGAATTTAACCCGCAAATCGCGCATGGGAACTCCTAATGAGGGATGAATATAAAAAGCACTTCGCTGTTCTTGTTTAAAATTGTAAATCTTATCGCCGTACTTTTCTTCAGTTACACCATAGGTCGTTTTAAGGAATGATTCCCATTTCGACTTATCAATACTTTTCGTCCAAGTCGCCTGAGGTGTATGTATACAAAAAGTATCAATAAATGTTTCTACGTAAGAAACGGAGGTATTCCAAACGTGAGCCGGGTCACAAATTTGTCCGCCGCAATTCGCCGAGAAATAGGATGCTACCAAAGAATTTGATTGATCCACAAGTACTTTTCCTGCCGTTGCGTTAACAGCAGTCATTATTTTGGGAGTATGACGAAGCATGTTATGGTATGCCTGACAATGAACGCCATCGCACAATTGAAACCCATCCTTTTTATGGCGGTGCTCGTTTTTTAAGGCATAGGTTCTGCTCATCAAAGCTTGAACTTTGTAATATTCTATATGGCGACCTCCACCTCCCTCCGATTCAACAACGCCCGATAAATAATTATCCATGTCGACAAGGTTGACAACGCGCAAGCGAAAACCGTCACTTGATATTTCTAAATTATCTCGATAATAATGCTGTTTAGACGACGGCGACAAGGCCTTTACATTCAACGCTGAGTTTACCGTGTCTTGAATAACGATAATTTTCTCAAAAGTCTTATGTGTACCATTGAAACTAACTTTTACATTCCCCCCTGTTATATCAACAATCATCGAAGACAGTTTCCCCAAATCCGTTGAATCTCCAATCACAGAATAATTTCCTTGATGAATGTTAATTGAAATGCGTTTGACTTTGAGAGAATAAAGCAAACCAATCCTAAGCTCTTGTCCAAAAGACAGCTGGCCGAGAGAAACAAACAGAATGAAGATAAGAAGCTTCATATATCAAAATTACAATTCGTGAGCACCTCGATTTATGGTCTAGTGAATAGTTTTCAACAAGGATTGTGCAACTTTTTTACTTGCACCTCCTCCACCGAGAATTTTCTCCAATTCATCGTACTTCTTCAGCAGTTCAGATCTGTACTTTTCATTCGAAATCAATTGATCCAATTCAGCCTTGATATTCTTTGCTGTGCATTCCGCTTGAATCAATTCCTTCACCACTTCTTCATCCAATATTAGGTTGACCAATGAAATGTATTTCACTTTTATCAGGCGCTTTGCTATCATGTATGAGATTTGCGATCCTTTGTAACAAACCACTTCAGGAACCTTGAACAATGCCGTTTCTAAGGTCGCAGTGCCTGATGTTACAAGTGCGGCTGTTGAATTGTACATTAACTCGTAAGTTTCTCCAAAAACAATTTTGACCGAAGTATCGATACTCGCATAAAACTCAGCAGCCAATGAAGGCGCTGCAGCAATCACGATTTGGTAATCGGGATGTGCCTTAACCGCTTCGAGCATTATAGGAAGCTTCTTGGAAACCTCTTGTTTTCGGCTTCCTGGTAGAACGGCGATTATTGGTCGTTCATCCAAATTGTTCCGACTTAGAAACGCTTGCTTTGTTTCACTAAAATCATGCTTTTCGATTTCGTCAAGTAAGGGATGTCCAACATATTCTACATCGTAATTAAACTTCTTGTAGAAGTCCTTTTCAAAAGGTAAAATAACGAACATCTGATCAACAATCTTCTTGATTTTATGAACGCGGTTTTGTTTCCAAGCCCAAATTTGCGGTGAAACGTAGTAATAAACCTTTATCCCTTGCGCTTTTGCCCATTCAGCGATTCTCAAATTAAACCCAGGGTAATCGACCAATATTAAAGCATCTGGCTTAAATTCTGAGATATCATTTTTACAATAGGAAATATTTTTAAAAATCGTTCTAATGTTCATTAAAACTTCCACAAAGCCCATGAATGCCAAGTCTTTGATGTGCTTAGCCATTCCTTCTTGGACGTCGTTCATTTTATCACCTCCCCAATATCGAAAATCAATAGTAGGATCTTCATCCAAAAGGGCTTTCATCAAATTACTCGCATGCAAGTCACCTGAAGCCTCTCCTGCAATAATGTATAATTTTGTTGGGTTGGACATTTAGTAGAACTTAACGTAGATAATGTAAGGAGCAAACAATAGTGTTCCTATGATGATCCCACGACCAATATTGTAATACTCTTTATTCAGAGTTGTATAGAACCAAATTAGGTTTGACAACAAAGAAACAGTGATTACTTTGACTTGCATTGCATCAAATCCTATAAAATCACTCCACAATCGTCCGAACGTATGGTTTTGAATCCATGAAAAAAGAAAGATAACGATTGGAATAAAAATCAAAGGTGAAACGAGTCCAATCAGAACTCCCAATGCATGTTGTTTTGTAAATTTTATCTTCTTCATAAATTCCAATTTTCTAATTCCTTAATCGCCTTATAGTGTGTCATGTCAAACTGAGTTGGAACAACAGTAGCATATCCCTTTGCAATCCAGAATAAATCGGTATCGTCTGATTGATCAATGTCCATAAAATCACCTGAGAGCCAATAATACGTCCTGTTGAATTGATCTGTTCTTGTTTCAAATCGATCCTCCCAATACGCATGTGCTTGCCTGCAAACTTTTATTCCTTTCAATGCTTCCTTTGGAAGATCTGGAATATTTACATTCAAACAGACGCCCTCTGGAATTCCATTTTTCAAAGAAGATTCTACAATTGATTTTACAATTTCGATAGCCGCAGAAAAGTCCGCTTCTGAATCAAAAGAACAGAGCGAAAATCCTATAGAAGCAATTCCTTCCATGGCGCCTTCAACTGCTGCGGACATCGTTCCAGAATAGAGAACATTCGTAGCAGTATTTGCACCGTGGTTAATTCCTGAAACAATTAAGTCAGGTTTTCTCTTCATAATTTGATGAATCCCCAATTTCACGCAATCGACTGGAGTTCCCGAACAGGCAAAAGATTCTATGCCGGGAAACAGTTTTGAAGGATACAACCTTAATGGATCATTAATCGTAATAGCGTGTCCCATTCCCGACTGTGGAGAATCAGGAGAAATCAATACAACTTCCCCAAAATCCTTAACAGCTTCATAAAGAGATGCTATCCCTTTGGAAGTTATTCCGTCATCATTTGTAATTAAAATAAGAGGTTGTTCAGTTGCCATTTGAAAGGATAATTATATCTCGTCCAAAAGTAACTAAAGTTCTGTAATTCTTTACTAAGATTTGGTTTGTAATCTGATGGTTTTAACTATTTTTGCTTGACTTTATGAAGGGAAAGATGACAACGTCAGAACTTATCAAAACTGTATCTAATATTACGCTAGAGAATATTGACGCGATCAATAAACTTGTGGGTAATTTGAATGAAGATCAGTTGAAGTGGAGACCCGATCAAGGATTTTGGAATATCTCTGAAGTTCTATCCCATTTAAACGAATACAGCCGCTATTATCAACCTGCCTTCAAAAAGAAAATTGCAAGTACTCGTTTCACCTCGACCAAAGAAGCCTTTTTAAGTTCCCCTTTGGGGCGTTCTGCATGGAAATCAATGAAACTCGGTAATGCTAAGAATATCAAACGAAAATTCAAAGCGCAGAAAGGGTACAATCCATCAATAGATTCTAGCCTTCTTACGGGACGAGAATTTGAGGATTTCATTAAGCATCAAACCGATCTGCAATCCATTATTGAATTGGCGCAAACAGTTAATATGAAGCGTGTAAAAATTCCAATTTCTATTTCGAAAATTGTTCGACTCAGATTGGGAGATGCCTTACTATTTGTGGTATATCATAACGAAAGACACGTTCAGCAAATAACGAACTTGGTGAATCATCCAAATTTCCCGAAAGCTTGATATGGCAAAAGAGCATGGATACTGTATGGTCAGCGTGGCCCCTGTTCGGGTCGATAAAAAAGACCAAAGTGAAATCGTAACCCAATTGCTTTTTGGTGAAGTTGTTTCCATTCTCGAATTAAGCCATCCGTGGGCTAAAATATCAACGTTTACAGATGGCTACGAAGGCTGGATTGATTTTAAACATATCCGTTTGATCTCCGATAAAGAAATGAAACGCTGGCTAAATGGCTTATCATATTCAAAGGATAAAACGAGAAATCTTCAAACGCCTTGGGGCATTCAATCGATTTACCGTGGTTCATCGATACCAGAAGGAATGAATGCATTCGCAATAGGTCAAGACGATTTCAAATGGCTTGAGAAAGAAAAAAATGAGAACACGACTGTTCTTGATTTTGCAAACGATTACGTCAATACTTCTTATTTGTGGGGAGGGAAAACTCCTTTCGGAATTGATTGTTCAGGATTGACACAAGTCATTTATCGATTTGCAGGATTCAATTTACCAAGAGACGCCTTCGAACAAGTTACAATAGGAGCAACAGTTGAATTTAAAGATATTGAAGCCGGAGATTTGGCTTATTTCGGAAACAGCTCGGGGAAAATAACACATGTTGGGATCTGCAACAATCAAGGTGAAATAATTCATGCAAGTGGTCATGTTCGTGTTGATCAGTTAACAGAATTAGGAATAATAAACAGTGATTCTGGCGACTTAACACACAAGCTAACAACGATAAAGAGATTATAGTATCGTTCAATTAGAGATAAACATAAATTAAACGATATTTGCACTAAATATTAGAGAAATATGAAAGTACTTATTACAGGTGGCGCAGGTTTTATCGGAAGTAATCTTGCCAAAAGATTGGTCGATGATGGAAACGATGTGGTTGTTCTAGATTCTCTATTGAGAGGAAATAAGTTGGAAAAAGAAACTTTCGAAAAGATAGAATTCATTCACGGAGATGTTCGAGACTTTAAACTCGTGACAAAAGCCTCTGCAGGATGTGATTTAATATTCCATTTTGCAGCTGTTCTTGGCGTTGATATTGTTGCTGACAATCCAGTTGAAACAATGGACGTTGAAGTGATTGGAACGCGCAACGTTGTGATGGCGGCAGAAATAAATAACATTAAAAAGATCATGTATGCCTCTACCAGTGGTATTTATGGTCACTCAGCTATTGAAAGCGCATTAACTGAAGAGGTTTTGGTTGATCC
>JBLHVW010000087.1:0-15862 GCA_047628775.1 Salibacteraceae bacterium
TCCCGAGGGATGCTGGTTAAGTGATTCTATGCAAGTTTACGTTACGCAAATTCCAGTTGTTAGTTTAGGAAACGATACATCTGTTTGTCTTGGTTCACCTGTGACGATGGTTTCAACGTCAAACGTAATTGATCCGCAATATTTGTGGAGTACAGGTGATACAATTCCGGATATTACTGTAACAGCTCAAGGAACATATTGGTTGAGCATTACCACTGCATGTGGAGTTTCTGCAGATACATTGGTGATCAGTGATTTCTTAAACTTCGCAAATAGTTTGGGTAATGATACAATGTTGTGTGATGGGTTTACATTGGATTTAGTTCCAACAGTGCCCGTCGGAGGTGTTGTGCTCTGGTCGGATGGCTCCACCGCTCCAACATATACTATTTCGACATCATCAACAGTTTGGGCTGAAGTAACAGATTCAAACGGATGTGTTGCATTGGATACAATTACGGTAGGTTATCACGCGATAACGGTAATTGATTTAGGTCCAGATCAAGATATTTGTGAATACGACACGATTTCAATAGATGCCACTGTTCCTTTTGGAGACACGTACTTATGGAGTAACGGAGATCCAACTGCGGAAACTGTAATTATGGATGACGGAACGTATTTCGTTGAAGTGACGAACATCTTTGGCTGTTTAAGCACAGATACAGTTGTTATTAACGAAATACTCGCGCCGGTTCCTGAGATTCTAGGGCCTGCAGAATACTGTACTAAAGACACCGTGGTTTATAATCTTAGCCAAGCTTACAATAGCTATTTGTGGATTGGTGGAAGTGATTCAACAAGCACAGCTGCCTGGGGAGGACAAGACCAAGTATTTGTTGAGGTTGTCGGAGCCAATAACTGTATCGGGTATGATACAATTAGTATTCAAATGGTTCCAAACCCATTTATAGATTTACCGGACCAAATATTACTTTGTGATACAGCACTTGTTGAGGTGACGGCATTCATGCCAGGTGCAACGTATCTCTGGGAAACTGGAGAAACAACAGCATCGATTATTGTTGGTGAAGGAATTTGGTCGCTAGAAGCATTTGCAGTTTGTTCAGCTTATGATTCAATTGAAGTAATTGTCGGGAATGTTGATTTCACACTTGGAAATGACAAACGAATTTGTGATGGTCAAACGATTTTTATTGCGCCAGAGATTAACAACCTAGATTCACTTCATTGGTACGATGGAACAGAAGGAAATATCTTTACGTATGCAGATCAATACGATCCCGAAGACACACTAATGATTTCTGCTATGGCTTACGGATGTGGAGATACAGGAGATACCGTTTTGATCTATGTGATCGATTGTGATTGTCCGATTTTTGTTCCGAATACATTTACGCCAAATGGTGATGAATACAACCATGCATTCAGAATTGCTCACAATTGTACCTTCGAAGAATTTGAATTTATCATCTACAACAGATGGGGAGAGACGATATTTGAATCCTATGATGATAATTTTGTTTGGGATGGAACCAACGGACTAGGTAAACAGGTTCAAGACGGAACGTATGTTTGGCGAATGAGATATAAAAACGCTTTTGATATTGAAATGACTGATGTTCGAGAGAAAACGGGCCATATTAATGTTATAAGATAAGAAATCTTTAATTAGATCCGAGAAAAAAGATCAATGCCGGTAATGGGCATTGATCTTTTTTCGTTTAGATTAAGAATAATAATTACGAGTGCACCAAATAAAGAATTGTGTAAGGTTGAGCTTGATGAATCAATTTATGAATGGACAATCCGAAAGAAACCAACGGATAATTTGCTATAATTTTAACGGTAGTCTTTTCGAGATTTACTTCTTTTGCGTGATCGCCTAAGATTCTTTCTTAGTCGCTACAATCGAATAAACCATCGGTATCTTATTGTCAAGATGTTCAATTCGGTATTTCCGTTCGGCGATCTTGATTGTCTTGTCAAAACAATTGTACGGCGAGTAATCGTATTTATTGAACTGTTTAATCTCAAGGCCATTTCGAAGCAGGCTGTTCATCACTTCGGATAAATCATGGTTCCACGAAACGGTCTTTAATTCGATATCGGATTCCTTGTCTGCATACGTTCCGGTTGTCGTTTCAACAATCGGCTCGACATTGAAATAACTGTATCCGATTTTATCAAATTGTTCATCGAACATCCAAACAACAGGATGAAATTCAACGAATACAAATTGACCTCCAGGGTTTAGAAATTTAGAAACAATCTTCGCCCACTTATCCATATCAGGAAGCCAGCCAATTGTGCCGTATGACGTATAAACTATATCGAATTTTTCATCGAGTTTGTCGCCAAGTTCATAGATGTCTGATTGAATAAATCTCGAGTTAGAACCTACTTTATCCCCCAATTCTCGTGCGCGTTCAATTGCTTTGTCCGAAAGATCAACGCCCGTCGATTGAGCACCCATTCGATTCAAAGAGATCGTGTCCATTCCGAAATGGCATTGAAGATGCAAAACCGACGTGCCAGAAACATCACCGAGCAACTTGAGTTCAATTTCATTTAGTGAAGATTCCCCTTTTTAAAACGCTTCAACCTCGTAAAAATCGGAATCAATATGAACATCTGTTCTGTCGTTCCATGCTTTTCTATTTACTTCTTTGTAATCCATATTAGTAATCGACTTTCCATAAAAACAATCCATGAGCAGGAACAGAGACCGATGCTGCTTGCCTGTTCATTGCGCTTAAAATTTCAGACATGCTCTCCGCTTTTATTTTTCCGGATCCAACATCCATTAATGTTCCAACGGTTGCCCTTACCATATTCCTTAAAAAACGATCGGAAGAGATCTCAAAATAAATGCCATCTGCTTCTTTTACCCATTCGGCTTTTGTAACGGTGCAGATATTCGTTTTTACATCCGTGTGTAATTTTGAAAAAGAAGTGAAGTCCTTTTTACCCAAGAGCTGCTGGGCGGCTTTGTTCATTTCATCAATATTCAATTCTTGCGGAACGTGCCAACTCAAATTCTTCTTGAATGGATTCTTAGCCGTATGGATGTAATACCTGTACGTCCTTGCTTTAGCACTGAAGCGAGCATGCAATTCAGCATCTACCGAATAGATCTTTGAAATCACAATTGATTCAGGGAGCATTCGGTTCAATTTGAACATCATTTTATCCGTGTCGGCAATTGTTGGAAGTTCAACATGAAGGGCAAAATGCTTGGCATGAACGCCGCTGTCGGTTCTGCCGCATCCAACTACTTTAATTTCTTGATTGGAATGCATTTTACTCAGGGAGTCCTCAATAATTTGCTGTACAGAAATGTCTTTCGGTTGGCGTTGCCATCCAAAATAGTCTGTTCCATTATAGGAGAGTTCAAAAAAGTAACGTTGCATTCATCAATTGTTGTATTCAAAAAAAAACACCATCAGTCCCGATTGTTATCGGAATTCAGATGGTGTTTTAAAATCGGATTAATTTCTTTTATTTTGGAAAAACGTAGGTCGACATATCGACTTCATAAATATCGATACTCGCCTTACTTCCAGTAATTTGATATCCTGAAACGTATGCCTTCTTCGTTTCCGCAGAATACGTAAAGAACATGTCGTCATTGACAGAGTTTACTCCAGCTCCCATGTTTACAGGGTCGCTCCAAGTACCACCTAAGTTCTTACAAACAAAAACATCGAATCCTCCCATTCCTGCATGGCCGTCTGAACTAAAGAACAAGTATTGTCCATCAGGAGTTACAAAAGGAGTTGTTTCGTGTTTCTTCGTGTTGATTTGTTCTGGAAGTGGTTTTGCTGTTCCCCATTTCTTCCCGATTTTCTCAACATAATAAATATCGCGACCGCTTCTTTCTCCTTTACGATCTGTCATGAAGTACATCGTGTTACCGTCAGCAGTCAAAGTCGCGTTACCATCGTAGAAAGAGGTGTTAATGGATTTGTTTTTAATCGCCTTTGGACTGTTCCAAGTTCCCTTGTTGTTCTTTTTAATTTCGCAAATATCAGAAACACGTGTCGTCTTCTTAACATCGTTCATTTGAGTATTGTTCCATGTGATGATCCCCGATAAAGTATCGCTTGATATATAGTGCAATGATTCAAACCCGTCTGAATTCATTTTACCCAATTTATTCGTAATATTCCCCCATTCTCCATTAGCGGCATTCCATTCCATTTTGTAAATGTCTTCGAAGAACAATTGATCATCTGGATTTAAACCTCCTCCTGTTGTATTCGATCGTCTTGATGTGAAGTAAATTGTCTTACCACCATTTGTCAATAAAACATTGTAATCATCAAATCCAGAGTTCAAATCTCCAGAAAGCCGAATTCTTTCAAATGAATTTCCATTTTTAAGAATCTCTTGAGCGAATTTACATTGTTCAATGTTGTGTGTGATTTGCAATTCGATTGATCTCAACTTAGTAAGTTTGTCCATTGCAAGTTGATAATTGATGATTGCCGTATCTAAATTCCCCAATCTGTGGTAAGTAGAACCGAGATTGTAATAGATCTCATCGTTAATTTTCTCTTTCCCAAGACTCATAGCCGAGTTTGCATACTTCAACGCCAATCCATAGTTGTTTAATTTATAGTGGCATTTACTAATCCAATAAACGGCTCTCCAACTGTACTTGTCCTTCACAGACGCTTGTCTGAATTTGATAAGGGCATCTCTTACTTTCCCTAATCCAAATGACGTTTTTCCCTCTTCAACCATGTAAAGTGAAGCCGTTTTGTCAACAATAGAAGAAGTCGAATCTGGAGGAGTACCATTCAATGTTTCCCCATGTGCAAGTGCTATGGAAAAAACAAAACAAAGTGAAAGTGCAGCTCTGTAAAAATTACTCATATTCAATTAATTAGTTAGGTTTTGATCTGTCAAAGGCAAAAGTTATGCAAAAATAAAGCAAATTCTCTTTATTCCTCATATTTATCCTCTTTCTCTTCTAAAATATCTATTTTTTGCGAGTATTCATTTGTAGTTAAGTCAACCAAGTCGTCCATTGCAATAGTTGCAGCAACAATAGCCAGTATAGGTGCAGCAGACGCACAAAGCCAGAGGAAAAGGTGTAAAGTGAATGTGCCAATTGTTCCCATTTCATCATTATTAAAATTAGACCAATCGAATAAGGCGCCTAAATCAACGGGAACAAGGAGCAAAACAGAATAGACTGCACCAATTGCGATTGTCATTCCACGGTGGTCCCTCACAAATGTGATACTTTGGTCCATGTCCAACCTTCTTCTTTCGTTAATGTAATCTAAAAATCCGAATCCGTAATAGAAGAACCCAATAGCGTACGTAATATAGAAAATAGGTGATTTTGCCGGATCATCCCATCCTATGTATGAGACAGACAATAAGATGATGAGAAAAAGAGTTTCCCACATGATATTTCGAACCACAATTTTCATGGCGCGCTTAATATCTTTAACGAGTTGTTTGAAATTCCAAGGGTAGACTCTACCAGTCAAGATCCTTTCCGTCTTCATGCTTAATGCCGACAGAAGTGGCGATAAAATAATAACGACGAGGTATTTTGCAAATTTCATGAGTAAAACCGCTACGGCAATTTCAAACATAATGTAGATCATCGACCAAACTATTTCATTTACGTTGTCTACTTTTGGAGTTACATGATGCTCCATTACCATCTCTCCAAGCTTGTAAATAATCAGCATTAAAACAGCTGGAATGGCAAGGTACCAATACCACTTGTGTTTGATTATAAACTTGATAGCTTTGATGTAAGCCTTAAATCCAAAAAGAAGATTTTTGAAAAATCGCATCTCCAAAAATAATCAAAGGATTCCACTTCGCATATTTTCTAAGGTATTTGTATCTTTGCATTTGAATAATTATTGATTCCACAAGCTTATACTTATGAATTTCAGCAGCTTAACAGCAATTTCGCCTATTGACGGTAGGTACCAAAGAAAGACCAGCGAATTACAACCGTATTTCTCGGAGTTTGGTTTAATAAAATACAGAGTAATTGTTGAAGTTGAATACTTCATCGCAATGGTTGAAAGTGGAGTAGACGCTTTGACTGACTTTCCTAAAGATCAATACGGTTCTTTGAGAAATATCTATGAGCAATTCTCTGAAGAGGATGCGTTGTGGATTAAGGATACCGAAAAGGTTACCAATCACGATGTAAAGGCTGTTGAGTATTTTTTAAAAGACAAAATGACGCAATTGGGATTGACGGCTCATTTGGAATTTGTTCACTTTGGATTGACGTCTCAAGACATTAACAACACATCGATTCCTCTTTCGTTGAAAGATGCTATCGAGAAAGAATATTTACCTTTGTTGGACAAGTTGATAGGCCGCCTGCAGGAATTGGCGAGCGATTGGAAAGACATTCCAATGTTGGCTAAAACACATGGTCAACCGGCATCTCCAACGCGATTGGGAAAAGAAATTCAAGTTTTTTCTGAACGTTTAACAATACAAAGAGCGCATTTGGTGAATGTTCCTTACTCTGCTAAATTCGGTGGAGCAACAGGAAACTTTAACGCACATTATGTGGCATTTAAAGAGCACGATTGGGTTGGTTTCGCAAATGAATTCGTGAATAACACATTGGGCTTAAGCAGAAGTCAAACGACGACGCAAATTGAGCATTACGACAATATGGCTGCAATGTTCGATGCTTTGAAAAGAATCAACACGATTGTTTTGGATTTAGACAGAGATATGTGGACCTATATTTCAACAGAATATTTCAAGCAAAAATTAAAAGAAGGTGAAATTGGATCTTCGGCAATGCCACACAAGGTGAACCCAATTGATTTTGAAAATTCTGAAGGTAATGTTGGGGTCGCAAACGCTTTGTTTGAGCATCTTTCAGCTAAATTGCCTGTTTCAAGATTGCAGCGTGATCTTACGGATTCAACAGTACTTAGAACGATAGGAGTACCTTTAGCTCATACGTTTATCGCATTTAAGTCAACTTTAGCTGGATTGGACAAGTTATTGTTGAACCGTGTAGCATTCGATTTGGATTTAGAAAAGAACTGGGCGGTAGTGGCAGAAGCCATTCAAACGGTTTTGAGAAGAGAAGGATTCCCGAAACCTTATGAAGCGTTAAAAGGATTGACAAGAAAAAATGAGGCAACAACCAAACAAACTGTCCATTCTTTCGTAGATACATTAGAAGTCTCAGATGAACTTAAAGCAGAATTGAAGTTAATTACACCTCAAAACTATACCGGAATTCAGCTTGTAAAGTAACCTTGGACTGGTTATTGAAATCAGATAAGAAGTGAATTATTTAATTCCATTAGTATTTGTTCTCGTTTCGATGAGTACACAAGCGCAATCACACGAAGTCGAGTGGGGGGAAATGCAGCGTGTTAATGGCCGTCTGATTTATTTACTGCCAACTGAAAACGGTGAATTCTATGCGCTTCGCTGGGCTGGAGGTAGAATTCTTGGTTCGTACCAAGCTTCTCGCCATCAGGATTTAGAATTGGTTAATAAAGGCAAGATAAAAACATACGCGAACAGAAGTATTGCCACCTTTGAAGGCGCTAGAATAATCGATAATAAATTTGTTGTTTTCCTATCGGATAAATCAGAAGCCAAGAACCGACTTTATATGCAAGTATATACAAAAGAGATGGTTACTGACAGCGTTCCTGTTGAATTGGCTTCGTATTCTTTAACCAAAGGCGGACAGCGGGGCTGGTTTGATATTAAAACATCGTCGAATGGTAAATATCTCGGTATTGTTTGGCAAATCCCTGGGAAACGTGAATCGAGACATACGTACGGCTTCAAAATTTTTGATTCAAATTTAGAATTGGTGAATGATGGCGAGTATCCTTTGCCTTTTGAAGCGAAGCTGTCCACAATTCATGAACATCATATTTCGAACAACGGAGAATACTTCTTAGCTGTTACGGAATACGACGAGCCTGAGACAAAACGTTTTTTTAAGAATAAATTCGACTATAAAGCCCTTCATATTTTTCATATCGCTGAAGACGGATTGCAAGATTTTGAATTGGATTTTGACGGCAAGAGGGTGGATGCAATGGCAATGTCTTCAGATGAAAATGGAATTTTTACAATAACTGGTATTTATGGCGAGAGAGAGGAGCGAGCTGTGACTGGGGTTTTTCATCAGAGATTGGATGTGAAAACGAATACAGTTATGCAAGAAGGATTTGAAGAGTTTGAAGATGATTTTGTAACGCAAGGCTGGTCGGATAAAGAAAAGAGACGTGCGAATCGAAGAGAAGATAATGGAAGGGGTGAGCCTCAGTTGTATAACTATATAATGCGGGATGCTACTTTAAAGGCAGATGGAAGTATCGTCGGAACAATGGAACAATATTACATTCAAATTCGAACAACTTCAGCTGGTGCAGGCGGGCAAACAACACAAACATATTATTATTACTACAACGATATTATCGCGTATAAAATTAATCCCGAAGGCGAATTCGATTGGATAGAAAAAGTACGCAAGTATCAAGTGTCGGCAAATGATGGTGGACCCTATAGTAGTTATGAAAGCTTCATTGATGCAGGTAAAATTCACTTCGTTTTCAATGATAACATAAAGAATTATTCACCGGATGGAAGTTTCTTGGGTGACGATAAATTGTATACGGCGAATTACGGCAGAAGAAAGAATGTTGTCGCAATTGCAAGTATAGACTTAGAAACGGGCGAAAAAGAAAGGGGAACCTTGTTTGATCGGGCGAACATTGAAGCCTTAGCCGTTCCTAAAATGTTCGATGTTGATTATAAAAACGGTAAAATGTTGATTTATGCGATTTGGGGTAGGAAAGAAAAAATTGGCGTTCTTAAGTTTAAAGATTAATGTTTTCTAACACCTCTTTCATCTTCGTTTTTTCACTTGTTGTGAAGGTATAGTTCCCTAAATCTTTAAATTTCTTGGTGATAATTACATCGATAAGATCACTGTCCTTGAAATATTGTCGGCACGTTCTGCAAATAGCTCTATGCGAACGAATAGCAATCTTATCAGATATTGAAATCCGATTGATTTTACCTTGCTCATACAATCCTGTTATTTCTTGACAATCTTTCATCTTACATCCCTTTTTCGAAGGCAATCACGCAAAAGCAGTTTAGCACGATGTATTATCACCCAGAGGTTTGAAGGCGTTATTTCCAATTCCTTACAAATATCTTCGCTAACTTTTTCATCCAAATATTTTGACGCAATGACACCTTTCCATTTTTCTGGAAGTTTTCCAATGCATTCGAAAAGATCATCGTTTGTCTCTTCAAGGATGATTTCATCCTCAATTGTTTCATTCGTAGCGTTGTCTTTCTTGTCTAGAATCCAATGCTTGCTAGAATTATCCTGATCGAAAAAAGAAGAAATAGGATCTGTATACCTTGTTTCAGCTCTTCTCCAATGATCAATGATTTTTCGATTGAGAATACTTGTGAGCCAAGTACGAATGTTACTTCGGTTTTCAAACGTATCAATTTTGATGATCGCAGAAAGAAACGTGTCTTGAACCAAATCTTTTGAAAGGTCAATATCGCGAAGTTTAGACATAGCAAAGCTGAGCAAGTAATCACTGTGCTCTTCAACTAATTGTCCGGTATCAACTTGCGCGCGTTTCATTTATTTTGAGCGAGTTTTTGAAATCGTTTTACAAAAGTTAAAAGTAAAAGTAATAAGGATATAAAACCAAAAGTTCTGCCTAATACATTTCCATATTTTGTGTAGAAGCTTGTATCCTTATTTAAATTCACGTTTCCTCTAATCACATCTTTTACCCACCAATCGGTCGCCTGAACGATATCTCCTCTTTGATTAATAATACACGTTGTGCCCGTATTTGCCGAGCGAACAACACATCTTCTGTTCTCGATCGCTCTAAGGCTGGCAAAGCTTGCATGTTGCTTGTAGCCAGGGGTGTTCTTCCACCATCCGTCATTTGTTAAAATACAAATCAATTCTGCGCCTTTATTGCATTGCTGAGATACAAATTCTCCGAATATAGATTCGTAACAAATTACTGGGGCCACTTTGAATTTTTTTGTTTCAAATATTTTTGGTTCGTCTTCAATTCCATAACCAACACTCGATCCTCCCATGTCGATTGACCATTCCGCCATAAAGGGAATGTAAGCGACGAATGGAATTTTTTCAACGCCTGGCACCAATTTCGACTTGTGAATGAATTTGGGTGATTCAATAGAATCTATAAGTACAGATGAGTTGTAGCTCTCTTGCCACATGCCCGGTGAAATTTCCGCAGAAGCTGACGATCTTTTTTGTTTGAAGAAATCAAAAGTCATTGCGCCCCACAAAAGAACGGCATCGTTAAGATCTGATTTGGCTTCGGTTAAAGTATTAAACGCGGCTTCATTCTGAGGTGATTTGACATAGATGTAAGTCGCCAAAGAAGTTTCTGGAGCAAGAATCAAATCTGTGTTAGAAGTTACTTTTTGCTTTGCTAACGCCACCATGTCTTTCATTTGTTCGTCAACGCTTTTACTGAATTTTGACCCGTATGGATTTTCATTCGGCTGTATCGCGACAACTTCTATCGGCCTTTCTTTTTCCGTGTAATTGAAGTAGGTAATCAATGAAATTGCCATTGGCACTAGAAATGCAAGACCCGCCAAATAGAAAAGAGGCGTTTGGATTTTCCATTTTTCTCCTTTCAACAAAACATTTTGATAAGCCCTAAAGAGCAATAAGTTTACGATCAAAATCCACAATGAGCCACCTAGAACTCCTGTGAAAGAATACCATTGAACCCAAGACGGTGTTATGCTAAATACGTTTCCTAAGCTGAGCCACGGCCACGAACTTTCCCAATCATAGTGGAAGTGCTCAAATGCAACCCAGTAGAGTAGAAGGGCTATATAACCTTCTTTGTTTCCCACGTGTTTTTTTGTGAGATGGAAACCGTAAAACACCAAGGCCATTAGCAGGCTGTTAAGCACAAAGGCTAGGATTGAACCTCCTGGACTTGCATTCCATACCCACCAAGTTGTTCCAATGTTGTAAATGAAAAATGTGATGTAAGCGTGTAGAAGAACTTTCCTTGACTTGTAATTCTTTTGGGAGACATTTGCTTCCACAAGCAGAATTGGTATCCATGCAACGAAGGCAACGAAAGTTAAACTTCCTGTAAAGGGGAATGAAAGGACCATAAGCATTCCGGAGAGAATACTTAATAGGTATCGGTGTTTTCTTTTAAGAGATATCACGCTATAAAAGTAGACGAATTATCAGTTCGAAATTGAGAAAGAGAAGAAATATTATATTTCACTTGATTCAAGTAGCTTCTTTAAGTTCTTAAGACCCACTTCAGGGTCAGGGCCGATTTCACTTTCCATATCCTTAAAAAGGAGCATCATGTTCATTGGGTAAGCGATCTGGCCTTTAAAATTCCAGGTTACTTTGGTCCTGCTCGAGCCTAGCGCTTCCGTGCTAATAAAGACATCGCTGTCTGCTTCGAATGGTTCTTTGAAACGAACCTTGAAATCTATCCGTTTACCGTCCTCAATTTTAACGATTTCCATTTCTCCTTTTCCTATATCATCATTGGCGCTATTCCAGGTTGAAATAAATCCAACTTCGCCGTCATTTCCTTCGTATGATTTCTGCATCTGAGGATCTACCTTTTCCCAAGCGCTATATTCACTTTGATTTTTTAAGTTTTTAATGTACTCAAATACATCATCTGAATTTCGCTCGACAATAATGGTTTTCGTTATCGAGTATTCATCTTCGACAAACAATCCCATAATTAAAATCAAAGCGACAAGCGCGATAATTAGAAAAATGATTTTCTTTAGTAGCTTCATAGATTGCAGTGTTTGCCTTAATGTACTAAAAAAAAGTAGGAGATAAAAAAAGGCCGACCCAGAGTTTCACTCCGAATCGACCAATTCATATTATTCGTCGACTAGTTGAATATTATTGTCATTTCAACACGTCTATTTAATTGTCTACCTTCTTTTGTATCGTTAGTGGCTTTTGGATCCGTTTCACCGAAGTAAAGTGCAGATAAACGTTCTGTAACAATTCCTTGAGAGATCATGAAATTTCTAACAGCTTCAGAACGCTTCTTAGAAAGAACCAAGTTGTTTTGATCGTTTCCTACGTTATCCGTGTGACCTGCAATTTGAAGTTTCCATTCTGGTTTCTTAACTAGAACTTCTGCTAACTCAGTCAATGATGGAAGAGACTCTTGTTTAATCACTGCTTGTCCAGTTTCGAATTCTAAGTTCTCAAATGCTGTTTTTAAGATTTCAGCAACTTCTTCTTCAATTTCAGGACATCCTTTGTTTTCAACTGGTCCTGGTGTAGCTGGACAGTCATCGTCTTTATCGAGAACGCCATCTCCATCAGTATCAGTATAAGGACAACCGTCGTTTGATTTAGGTCCAGCAATGTAAGGACACTTGTCATCTTTGTCTAACAATCCATCTTGATCAGTATCTGGCCAAGGACAGCCGTTGTTCTCTTTTGGTCCGAACTCAGTTGGACATTCATCAATGAAGTCAAACAATCCGTCATTATCTGTATCTGGACATCCATTGTTTACTAATGGACCAGGAACTTCTGGACATGCATCGTCAGAATCTTTGATTCCGTCACCATCTGTATCTGGGCAACCATTGAAAGCAGGTAATCCTGGAGTATCTGGACAATCATCTTTGCTGTCAATAATGCTATCGTTATCTCTATCTGGACAACCGTTGAATTTAATATCTCCTGCAACCTCTGGACAAGCATCATCTTTATCCGGAATTCCATCTTTATCTTTATCTGGACATCCGTTGAATTCAGCTAAACCTGCTTCTTGTGGACAGTGATCATCGATATCTTTAATGCCATCACGGTCAGAATCAGGACAACCTTTGAATTCCCAAAGACCAGGCACTACCTCACACTCATCAAGTTCATCAGAAACTAAATCACCATCAATATCACTCGGGTGTCCATAAAGAACTGGTAGACGCAATCCTGCATATGCTTGAGCACCTCTAATTTTCTTCCCACTTGCGAAAAGAACATTCCAATCGTTCACTCCAATTGTAAGAGGGCCTAATCGAACACCAATTCCAGATTTGAAACCAGCGTATTTGTTCATCATAAATGGAAGGTGAACTCCGAACCAAGCGTGATCGAAACTAGGTGTGATAGATAATTGATTTGCAGTTCTTACTCGGTGTGGATTTTTTCTGTTCTGAACATTTAAGTTTCCAGTAGCGTTTACGTAGAACCACTTATAGATGTGGAAATCAAACTGCAAACTTACAGCAGTAGGCAATTGCATGAAGAATGTATTGTCTGTATCGCTATCGCCTGCTGTCCAGTTAGGATCGTTTTGAACTAAATCAGTAATTACGCTGTCAATGCCAAGGATCCCGTTTCCTACATCAAATGTATTCAAGTCAAAGAATCCTGAAGTTTGATCCACGCTAAAATCCTGACTTAGACCGCCTTTAGCGAATTTCATCCCTCCAATATCAAGTATTGAAGCACCCACTCTAATTTTGTATTTGTCTTGATCTCTTCTCCAGATGTTTGTTTCACCGTCCATATCGTATTTGAAATCTTTCCAATCAGGACGCCATTCATAAACAAATCCTATATCTAATCCTAAACCGAATTTAGAAGCAACTTCAGGTAATTTACCGTCTTCAAAATCTCCATTTAATAATCCAGTTGAGTGACCGTATGAGAAATCACCTACTAGTTCATTTGTAGAATCACTATTAGACAGGTTATAAGATAAGTTTGATGTATGCAAATAAGCAGCAGTATAACCAGAAAGCCATTTACCTTTGGCACCCATTTTTATAAAGTGCTCACCATCGTCTTTTAATACTTGAGAATAAATTAATCCGTATTCCATCCAAGACATGTGGTTGACATTTAATAATGTTTCATTAATGTCTTGATTCCAAAGTTGCTCATAATCCAATGAGTTTTCAGCTAGAAAGGCCAATTTAGGATCAACATCATCAACGTTGGTTATAGATCTGAATTTAACAGCCGCTCCAACAGCAATTTTTCTGTTGATATGAAACATAAAGTTCAAAACATCTACTTGAACGTTATTGTAAATCCCAACTGTTTTTACCGAAGTTGGAGAAAAGTTTTTGGTGATGTATCTATCCACAAATGAAGAATCAGGCAGCATCCAATCATTGTGCGGATTGTCATATCCAGAGCTATCTGCTTTAAATGATTTAGTCCACCATTTAGGCATGTCGACCGTTGTAAATGAACCAGCATTTGTCCAAAGGCCAATATTTGCACTTGCTAAGTTTACATCAACTACGAATCGTCCATCGACGAAGCTAGCGGGATTGACATCAGTTCCCATTACTCCTGCATAGTTACTCGGTGTAATTCCAACATAGTTTTGTGATAGCCCTGTACTATAAATACATAGCACAGCAGCGATGGCTGTAAGTAGGTTTAGCGTTTTCATTTGTTAGTTTTAAGTTTCTGGTATTAGTCCTCAAAGTATTGTATAACGAATTGGTCTACGATTGTCGTAATTCGCTTTTGGTTATTGGAAGCGCCCAATCGAATTTTTGATTGGCCTTCGAGCGATTTATTGACAACCTTTTGGCCGTCCGTACCATACAAATATACATTATTCTCTAAACCATCAATTACGCCGATCAAAGTTTTTCCTGAATCGCCCGTGAATACATGCACATCTTCAACCTCGTTGAAAGGCAAGTTGATTTCACCGAACGGAACTCCTTCCGAATTTATTAATCGAATTTTGTTCGCAGATTGCACGATAATTACAGCGTTGGAATTATCCATTTGAAGGCCGTGAAGTTTCGCTCGGCTGTATGTTTCAAAATCTGTTCTGATGCCTTTCTGATCGAACTTAACCAATTGATTGTTAGTTAATCCGAACTGAAAAAGTTGATTTGGAACTTTCAATGAAAAGGAACCCGCGGAAATTGGAAACTCCCTATGCACTTTTCTTTTTTCGATATCGTACATTTTAAATAAGGAAGAACTTGCAAAACCTGCAAAAAGTCGTCTTTGACTTGACCAAATATCGATTCTTCTTTTGATATCTAATCCTGTGGAAATAATATTTAGCTCTCTTCCTTTCGCATCAAATTGAAAGACTTTTTGATTTTCATCGGCAATAAGGAAATATCCTTTTTCTTTCCAACGGTAGAATTTAACTTCATTCGTCGCATCAGATTCTAGTTTAATTGGGAAGCCTGTTTCGTAATGACCTGTCGAGTTCCAAAGATGGATTTCGTCTTTGGTATTGAGTAAAATGAAGTTCTCACCCGTTCCGTGCAAATCGATTAATTGGATTTCACCAATCGCTTTGTTTTTTATATCTGATTTCCATACCGTTTTTTGATTTCGAAAACCCAAAACTTCTCCCATGGTTCCAAGTGCGACAATATTTCCGTTACCTGGAAGTACGGCAAAGTCAGCAATGTCAAACCCACAACTCATTGAAATTGAACTTGCTATTCTGGGTTGTGCAGCCATCTCAGAATGCCCGGTGTGTGTTTCCATCAATCTTCCAGAATAAACCATTTTCGAATAAGAAGCCTCGTTGCTGATCATTCGTTCGGAAACGGCTCTTGGTAATTGTCCAAAGATCTTCGCTCGGATTGTTTTGTCTAATGCGATTGTTTTTCCCAATCGATAATCGGCGATCACTTGGTCGCACAGCGCGGCGCTTTCAGATATTACAACGGCATCCTCCAAATACTTTATTGTGTATGTCGAATTTTGAGAAGGAAAACCTTTGATTAGTTTATCGGAAAAAAGAGACGAGTCTTGGGTCTGGTTCAAATCATTGAGAATTAGAATTGGATCTTGCCCGCCGATATAATCTGAAATGAT
>JBLHVW010000088.1:0-15766 GCA_047628775.1 Salibacteraceae bacterium
ATTGTTGGTATCCGAAGCGAATAAATCCACCATCGCTTTTCCAATTCCTCGGCTGGCACCTACAACGACAATTGTTTTAGGCTTCATCGTAATTCACTATTAATGATTCACTAGCTGCGTGCGATTGGCACGTTAAAATAAAACCTTCTTCAATTTCAGAATCCGTCAATGAGTAATTCAATTTCATTGAAACTTTACCCTCAATTACTTTCGCTTTGCATGTACTGCAAACACCACCTTTACATGAGTAAGGAGCGTCAACTCCATTCTTAATTGCAGAGTCTAAAACGTTTTGGCCAGATGCCATTTCAAATTTTGTCTCATCTCCATCGATAATAATAATGACGTTTGATGTCCCGTCAAATGAAGCGTTTTCTGGTTTTGTTTTCGACTTCATCAAAACCGGATCTGTAAAGAGTTCGTAGTGCACTTTATCATCAGAAATACCGAACTCTTTCAAAGTATCTGCAGCGTCTTTAATTAATTGCTCAGGCCCACACATTAAAAATGCATCCGACTTAAGAATATCCAAATTGGATTTGATCAATGCCGTAAAAGATGCTTTGTCGATTCTTCCCTTTTCAAAACCATCTTTGCTTTCTTGACTCAAATAATATGTTGTTGAAGTATTTTGTAATGCATCAAGATCACTTTTGAAAATCACAGACTCCTCCGTTTTACTTCCGTAAAGCAATTGCATTTTAGCACCCTTGGATTCAATGTCCTTTGCAATAGACATGATTGGTGTGATTCCACTTCCTGCCGCAATTGCAACAACATTGTTTGCAGAACTAGGGCGAACAAAACCACCTTCTGGAACTGAAACGAATACTACGGTTTCTATTGAAGCAACGTCATTGAACCAAACTGAAACCGTTCCGTTTTGAACTTTCTTTACTGCAACAGCCAAAGGTTCGTCTTTTCCACTGCAAATTGAATACGATCTTCTGTGCTCTTTACCATTAATGGTAATTGCAAAATTTATGTATTGACCAGGAATACAAGAAAATACCGAAGTCAAATTACTTGGGATTTCTAAATCTATTTTCACTGTGTCGGGAGCCACTTTTGTAACTGCCTTAATTGCGATTGAATGAAAACCACGAGGCGCTTTATTCGAATCTGATTTACTAAATAACTTTTTAAAAAATGCCATACTTATTCGTCAAATGAAACTATTAATTTATCACTAGTGGGGTGCGCTTGGCACGTTAGAATGAAACCCTCTGCAACCTCATCCGGTTCTAGAGAATAGTTAACATCCATTCTTGCCGTCCCTTCTATAATTTTTGCTTTGCATGTGCAGCAAACGCCACCTTTACATGCATAAGGTACATCTCCGCCCGCCGCTTGTGCAGCATCAAGAATATTCAAACCGTCAGAAGAAAGATTTAATTCAATTTCCTCATCATCGATTATAACGATAACGTTCGCATCAATTTTAGGTGCGTTTGTGGGAATTTCGATTTTCTTTTCTGTGGAAGGCGTTGTAAATAACTCGAAATGAATTTTCGATGCATCAACTCCTTTTTCTGTCATACTGTCTTTTACAGCGTGAATCATTTGCTCTGGTCCACAAACGTATACGCCGTCAATATCCACTCCTTTTAATAAACCGTCAAATAATTTATCAGCTTTTTCTTTGTCAATTCTTCCTTTTTGCAAAGGATTTCCAAGGCTTTCTCTCGACAATACATGCACAACTCTCAATCGATCCATGTATTGATTTTTTAAGGCTTCAATTTCTTCTCTGAAAATGATTGATGCGAATCCTTTGTTTCCATAAAACAACGTTACATCACTGTTTGGCTCTTCGTGCAATGCGGATTTAGCAATTGAGAAAATAGGTGTTACTCCACTACCTGCTGCGAAAAGAACGTAGCTTTTACTGTTGTTTGAATCCGTTGTCAATGCGAAATTTCCCGAAGGAGTCATTACGTCTAAGGACATCCCAACTTTTAAATCGTTGTTCGCATACGTACTGAACTTACCATTAGGAACTTGTTTGACTGCAACGCGCAATTCGTTTTCAAAAGGAGATGAACAAAGTGAATACGATCGTCGGGAATCTTCATTGTTGATATCTGCTCTGAGCGTCAAGTATTGTCCCGATTTGAATTTATAATCATCGCTCAGTTCAGAAGGAACATCAAATGCAATTGAGACAGTATCTTCGGTCTCGTTAATTATATTTTTGACAACTAAAGAATTAAAAGTTGGTTTCATATTATTGAAATGAATCTTTCGGCAAAGGTACTCATTTTTCTTTTTCTAACCTGTTGATTTTTTACTTGAAGCCTGTTTTGTTTAAGTGAACATGTCATCGTGATTCCGTATATTTGTTTAAGAATTATTTAGTATGTATAAAGAACAAGGTATTTCAGAGCTTGAAAGAAAATTTCAAGAAAAAATAGATCAAGACATTAAGATAGAGCCAAAGGATTGGATGCCTGACAACTATCGAAAGACATTGATTCGTCAGATTTCACAGCATGCGCATTCTGAAGTTGTTGGAATGTTGCCTGAAGGAAATTGGATTACACGCGCTCCAAACCTTAGGAGAAAAGCAGTACTTCTTGCAAAGGTTCAAGATGAGGCAGGACATGGATTGTATTTATACAGTGCGACTGAAACATTAGGTGCTGATAGAGAGGATTGTATTGATGATTTACATTCTGGAAAAGCCAAATATTCATCTATTTTCAATTATCCAACGTTGACTTGGGCGGATATGGGAGCAGTTGGATGGCTTGTTGATGGAGCGGCAATTATGAATCAAGTTCCATTGTGCAGATGTTCTTATGGACCGTATGCAAGAGCGATGGTTAAAGTATGTAAAGAGGAATCATTTCATCAGCGTCAAGGGTATGAAATCATGATGGCTTTGGCGGCTGGATCGGTTGAACAAAAGGAAATGGCTCAAGATGCCTTGAATCGTTTTTGGTGGCCTTCATTGATGATGTTCGGTCCTCCAGATGAAGATTCGAAACACACGAAACAATCAATGGACTGGAGAATCAAACGCCACACAAATGATGAATTGCGTCAGATGATGGTTGATATTACGGTTCCTCAAGCAGAAGCGATAGGACTTACTATTCCAGATGCAGATTTGAAATGGAACGAAGAAAAAGGAGGTTACGATTACGGAGAAATTGACTGGGATGAATTCTGGAATGTTGTCAAAGGAAACGGACCTTGCAATAAAGATAGAATTGATACGCGTAGAAAAGCGAAAGAAAACGGTGCTTGGGTAAGAGAAGCAGCGAACGCACACGCGGAAAAAAGAAAAGCGAGAAAACTTAGAACGGCATCATAAGAAATGAATTATGGCGAATAAAGAATGGCCTCTTTGGGAGGTTTTTATCAGAAGTAAACAAGGGTTAAGTCACAAGCACGTTGGAAGTCTAAGAGCATCTGATGAAGTAATGGCGATTGAAAACGCTAGAGATGTTTACACGCGACGTTCAGAAGGAATTAGTATTTGGGTTATAGAATCATCGAATGTTTTTGCATCGAGTCCAGACAATGCTGATTCGTTATATGACCCAGCGAATAGTAAAGTTTACCGTCATCCAACATTTTACGATGTACCGGATGGAATTGAACACATGTAATAATTGCGCTAATTAGTATGAATTCATTATTTGAATACCTAATTCGTTTGGGAGACGATAGTTTGATTTTAGGACATAGATTGTCTGAATGGTGCGGTCACGGCCCGGTTTTGGAAGAGGATATCGCTATGACGAACATTTCTTTGGATTTAATTGGTCAGACTACATCAATCTTTGAATACGCCGGAAAAATCGAAGGAAAAGGAAGATCCGAAGACGATATCGCCTTTTTAAGATATCAGAAGGATTACAAGAATTTATTGTTGGTTGAACGACCAAACGGTGATTTTGGAGTCACAATGATGCGTCAATTCTTATTCGATGCATTTAGAAAACCTCTTTATGAAAGATTGGTGCACTCTTCGGATGCTCAGCTATCTGCAATTGCAGCGAAATCATTAAAAGAAACAATATACCATTTGCGTCATTCTTCTGAGTGGATTATCCGCTTGGGCGATGGAACTGAAGAATCACATCAAAGAGTACAAGATGCTTTGGATGAGCTTTGGAAATACACTGCCGAAATGTTTGTTGAGGATGAAGTAGACCAAGCCTTATTGGCCGATGGAACACTTCCTTCGATGGAAGGGTTGAAGGAAGAGTGGATGGCGACTGTTAATGCTGTTCTTGAGCAAGCAACCTTGACAATCCCAACAAATAATTGGGAGCAGCACGGTGGAAGACACGGAAAGCATTCTGAGCATTTAGGATTTATCTTAACGGAACTGCAATATATGCAACGGGCATATCCAGGAATGGAATGGTAAATAAAGAAACAATTCGGCGATACATGGAAGAGGTCTTTGATCCGGAAGTTCCTGTTCTTACAATTGTCGACCTCGGAGTTCTGCGTAACGTAGAAATTATCGGAGATACCGTTAAGATTACAATTACCCCAACATATAGTGGTTGCCCAGCCATGAAGCGAATCGAAGACGATATTGTTGAACTTTTGAATGAAAAAGGGATCGATAAAGTGGAGGTTGATTTAGTTTTGTCTCCGGCTTGGACGACAGATTGGCTTTCTGCAGAAGGAAGGGTTAAACTGAAAGAATACGGAATTGCACCGCCAGAAAATGAAGTGGACAAAAGTGTTCTGTTCGCAGAGCCCACAATTGTCCCTTGTCCAAAATGTGATTCAAGAGACACCAAACTCGTTAGTCAGTTTGGAAGCACAGCTTGCAAGGCTCATTATCAATGTAATACATGCTTAGAGCCATATGATTACTTCAAATGCTTGAAGTAATTCTACAATGAAAATTTTCTCACTTTTTCTTGTTTTATTGTTGGCTGTGTCTTGCGCTTCTGAAGCATCGGATTCTTCTAAACCGAAAGATGAGAATGAGAAATTCCCGAGGGTCAACTTAAAGGATTACAAGACTATAACATTCGAAGAAGAATTTGAAATCTTAATATTAAAAGAACTCACTTTATCTTCAGAAGAGAGTGATAAGGCCATTTTAGGATACAGCCATCTTTCCAAAGAGAAGCATGTTTATATTGAAAAAGAGTTAGTGGTGCATTATTCCAAAAGCCTGAAAGCTCGAAATATTAGTACTAAATCTATCCTTGAATCATTTGCTAAAGAACATTTGAATGACTTTAAAGGTGTTTTGAAGCAATCAACAGAATCAAAGTTCGAGAAAAGTAAAGTCGGAAAATTAGCTTGTCTGAGATCGAGTTTCGAGGGGGATAGTTATGGATTTCCAAGGACAAAGTATTTTTCGGTTCGCTATTTTATAACGGATGCGTTCATCTATACGGTGATGACCTGGACAGCCTCAGTATCGAAAAAGGAGTTTAGCGACGAAAGTCTAGCGATGGGCTTGTCTTTTAAGACGATTTAATTATCCAATAAGTCATCAGCCAATTCAGCATTTGGAGAACGCATTGCAATTAATGCGTTCTTCAAGAATGTGAACATGTAGATTAGAAATGCCACTCTTATTAAAAGAACGATGATTGGGCCAACGGTTAAGCCAAAGTAACTAGCAGCGTTTATGTATAGATAGAAAATAGTTGAAAGAAGAAAGACCGTCACCCCAAGAAAGTACGCCCAACCTTGTCTTTTGTTGAGAAAGATTGCTGCTACCGCGTATGCTGCTAACATAAGCACATCAACAGTAATTGCAGCTATTAAAAAGGACGAGTCGACAATTGAAATTAATTGAGAATAGGCAAATACAGTTCCGAGTGTTCCAAGTCCAAAAATAATCCAAAACAGTGTTACCAATCCAGCAAACCCCTTCCGATCATTTTTCGAATTTTCAGGGTAATAATTCGTTCCTTCAATAGAAACATTCAGCACAATTGGCCGGCTTGATGAGAACTTAATTTTAATGTTTCCAAGAACTGAATCCTCGAAGTAGAATCCACTTTTAAGTTCTGTCGGACGTGCAATAGTCGTGATCAAACGGCCATCAAAGTATACTTTTACATTTTTGAAGCCTGTCTCCCAAGTCAAATAGATAGATTTGTTTGGTTCATTTGGGAGGCTGTATCTTTTCGAAAATGAGCTCATCGTTCTTGGTGGTTCTAATTATTGAATAGCGGTAAATGTAACGAATTCATCAGCAAAAACTACACGTAGAGTTACGTGGTTTGAGTTAATTTTAAAAAAAAAGGCATTGCTCTCACAATGCCTTTATAAAAAATGAATTCTCTTCTTATCCTAAGAACGGGTATCTGTAATCAGATGCTGGAATAAATGTTTCTTTAATTGTTCTTGCAGAAATCCAACGAAGTAAATTCATTGGTGATCCCGCTTTGTCATTTGTTCCTGAACCTCTTGCTCCACCAAACGGTTGTTGTCCAACAACAGCTCCTGTTGGTTTGTCATTGATGTAGAAGTTACCAGCAGCATATTCAAGCTTTTTCATAGCATGAACTGTAGCATATCTATCATTCGAAATGATTGAACCAGTCAACGCATAATCCGAAGTTGAATCAACTAAGTCTAATGTTGCATTGAAATCGTCTTGATCGTAAACATAGATTGTAACAACAGGCCCGAAAATCTCTTCGCATAGTGTTCTGAATTTTGGATTCGTCGTAACTACAACCGTAGGTTCAACAAAATATCCAACTGATTTATCGTATCCACCACCAACAATTATCTCAGCATCATTTTGCTCTTTAACGAAGTCAATGTAAGATGCGATATTATCAAATGATTTCTCATCGATAACAGCATTAATATAGTTTGAACTGTCTTCTGGAGACCCCATTTTGAATGAATTCACTTGCTCGATGATAATTGACTTAACATCATCCCAAATATTGTTTGGAACATATGCTCTAGATGACGCAGAACACTTTTGACCTTGGAACTCAAAAGACCCTCTTGTAATCGCCGTAGCAACTTGTGCAGGATCTGATGATTTATGAACCATGATAAAATCTTTACCGCCTGTTTCACCAACAACTCTTGGGTAGCTCTTATAGTTTCCAATGTTGTTTCCAATCTCTTTCCATAAGTGTCTAAATACTCCAGTAGATCCAGTAAAGTGCAATCCAGCGAAATCTTTGTGCTTAAACACAACAGCTCCAGCAATGGGTCCGTCAACAGTAATTAAATTGATAACTCCGTCTGGCAATCCAGCAGCTTTGAACAACTCCATAATAACCTGTGCAGAATACATTTGAGATTCAGCCGGCTTCCATACAATTGTGTTTCCCATCATTGCTGGAGCAGCACATAGGTTTGCACAAATTGAAGTAAAGTTGAACGGCGTAATAGCAAATACAAACCCTTCCAATGGACGGTAATCCATTCTGTTCCACATTCCTGGTAATGAATCTGGTTGATCAGCATAAATTTGCGTAATGTATTGAACGTTGAATTTGAAAAAGTCAATTAATTCACATGCCGCATCAATCTCCGCTTGATTTACATTTTTAGATTGCGCCAGCATAGTCGAAGCATTCATCTTATCTCTGAATGGTCCTGCCAATAAATCAGCAGCTCTTAAAAAGATAGCAGCACGATGTTCCCATTCAAGATTTGCCCAATCGCTCTTAGCCGCCAAAGCAGCGTCAATTGCATCATTCACGTGAGAAGCATCTCCATAATTAAAATGTCCCAATACCTTTCCGTGATCGTGCGGAGGAGTCATTGGCTTTTTATTATTTGTACGAACCTCTTTACTTCCAATATACATCGGTACATCGATCGGCTCTTGATTGTACATACTTTTGTACGTGTTTATTAAACTTGTATGTTCTGAAGTACCAGGTGCATAAGCCCTTACAGGCTCGTTTACAGCAGCTGGAACTTTATTAAGTGCGTTTGACATATTTACTTTTTTTGTTGCAAAAGTAACGATTGTTGTTTATCCTTGCAATGTCTACGAGACATAACCACTATGAGGAAATTTCAGATTTATTCACTGATAGTTTTTGCAACGTTTTTTATTTCGCGCTCTTTATGCGCACAGACTAGTTATTATGAATTTTTAAGTGAAGACGATATTCATAGCAAGGCTGAATTGGGCTTGGAGTTGTGGAATATATATTTGAGGTCAGATATGGATTCGGTAAAAGTTGTTGCCATTGAATTATTAATGGACGCTTCTGAAAAAGAAGATGAATTTGCAAGAGCAGTTGGGACCAGAATTCTTGGAACTCATCTATTTCGATCAGGTAAAATTGATAAAGGAATTGAATATATGATTTCGTCGAGAGAATATTTTGAAAGGAATGAGGATTATATTACTTCCTCGGAAATTTATAATGAAGTTGGCCACGCACTCTTCTTGAAAGGTCAATTTGATGAAGCCATTGTTTCTTTCCAGAAATCAATTCAATTTGGAAAAAAATCCACTGATCCAACTGCTGAATTTAGTGGTGAAATGGGAATGGGACGGTGCTATATTTCTAGGGGTGATACATCAATTGGGTTAGGGATAATTAATAATTACCGACGACTTTCGTTAAAACATGGGAAATACGAAGCTGTAGCAGATGCTTTAGCAAAATTGGCGCAAGTTGCGGATGATGGGGGAAATGTAACTTTAGCGAATCAATATTATTTTAGGAGTTTGAGCTATAGTAAAAAATCAAAATCAAAAATTCATATTAGTCACTCTTATGCGAACATGGGAATTTTGAAGTTTAATAACTCAGATTTTGATTCCTCTCTTTATTATTTCAATGCTTCTCTTAAACTGAGAAAAGAATTAAATAATCCAAAAGGAATTATAGAAGGGTATTACAATCTTGGATTCTTCTACGCATCCTTAGAGAAATATGATCTCGCTCTTGAAAACCTTGTTACATCGAGAGAATTAGCGAGTAAAAATGGATTCTTGTACGATGAGATTGACGCAATCACGGATATGATAGATGTTTATTCTAGTATTAATGATAGCACTAAGATGAACGTGTTGATAGGAGAGAAGTTAATCTTGGAAAAACAATTGAAAAATCAAAAAGGACTCGATGATGAAATCATTAATTCAATTGACTTGAACTTTAAAGTAAAGTCAGATAAAACAAAAGGGGAAGTAAACAAAGGTGTCGGTTGGAAAGAATTAACAATTGGGATTTTAATTCTAGCATTAACTGTCTTTTTTTGGACGGAAAGAAAACGAATCAATTAAGCTTAAAAGGATATTCTAATAGAAAAGTTGGTACAAAAACTTGGAATGTTTCACCGTCGATAAGGTTCTTAAAAGTGTAAAACCCTTTCATCATTCCCAATTCAGAATTTAAGTCAGCACCGCTTGTATACATAAATCTCTCTTCAGGTTTTAGGATAGGCTGTTCTCCAACGACACCTGCTCCAGAAATGTAACGAGATTCACTCAAAGAATCGAAAATGTACCAGTCACGTGAGATTAATTGAACATCAAAACTATTTGTGTTCTCAATTTCAATCATGTAATTATAAAAATACTGAGAATCAGTAACTTCCGACAAGTCTTTTCTGAACTTAGCCTTCACTGATATTTGAATTCCTGATGTTATTAATGTACTCATAGTGCAATCACCTTGGTATAAAGATAGTAAAAATGCTATTCCATTCTATCCTATAATCAATTATAAGACGTAGAACCTTCTCAATTGATTGGTTGAATAGTTTAATTTAGAATCATTCTAAATTAAGCTATTTTGTGTCAACCAAAACTTCTTATTAATCTATATGAGTATGAATTTTGTAATTTTGCGGTTGTATTAACAAAACGCTGTAATGCATGTCTAAAACAGTAAGGCTTAGAAAGGGGTTGGATATCAGACTTATAGGTGTAGCTAACAAGGTGAGAACCGAAGCACAAGTGCCTAAGACAGTAACCATTAGACCCACGGATTTCCACGGTATGACCCCAAAAATGCTTCTCAAAGAAGGAGAGCAAGTGAAAATAGGTGATATTGTATTCCAAGATAAATATAGCGACACAATCAAGTATGCTTCTCCAGTTAATGGAACGTTAAAAGCAATTGTTCGTGGAGCGAAGAGAAAAATTGAAGAGATTGTTATCTCTGCAGATGCAACTCAAAGTTTTGATGGAGGAACACCAATCGATTATGCTTCACTTTCAGGTGAGGAAGTGAAGAGCACAATGTTAGCTGCTGGTCTTTGGCCATTTGTAAGACAACGTCCTCTTGATGTAGTTGCTGATCCGAAGAATGAACCGAAAGCAATTTTCGTTTCTGCCTTTGACAGCTCTCCATTGGCTCCGGATTTTGATTTCGTATTGCACGGAAAAGCAAAGGAATTCCAAGCAGGACTAGATGCAATTGCAAAATTGACAACTGGAAAGGTTCACCTTACATTGAACGGTAAGGCTCCAGCAGATGCAACTTTTAAAGAGGCAAAAGGAGTTCAGATCAATACGATTGTTGGAAAGCACCCAGCTGGAAATGTTGGTACGCAAATTCACCACGTTGATCCTATCAATAAAGGTGAATTCGTTTGGACTTTAAACGCTCAAGATGTCGCAATCATTGGTCGGTATTTCTTGACTGGTAAGTACAATGCGAAAAGAACAATCGCATTAACCGGTTCTGAAATTAAAGATCCTCTATACATCGACACGATTATTGGGGCGAATGTTGCAGATATTTTAAAAGGGAAAATTACAACAGACAATGTTCGCGTAATTAGCGGTAACGTTTTAACTGGAAATAAAATTGAACAAGATGGGCATTTGGGTTTCTATCACAATCAAATTACAGTTATTCCTGAAGGAGATCATTTGAAATTCTTTTTAACGAAAGGGTGGTTAGGCCCTGGGTTTGACAAATTCTCAAACTCTAGATTATTCCCAACTTTCTTAATAGCTAATAAAAAATTCAGACTAGATACAAACCTGAATGGTGAGGAAAGAGCTTTTGTAGTTACAGGTGAACTAGATAAAGTTTTCCCATTTGATATTTTACCAATGCAGTTGGTTAAAGCGGCTATAACAAATGATATTGATGGAATGGAAAACCTCGGTATTTATGAAGTAGCACCAGAAGATTTCGCATTGTGTGAATACGTGTGTACATCAAAAATCGATATTCAGGATAAAATCCGTCAAGGACTTGACGTGATTGCAGAAGAATGTATGTAATTACTAAAATTCGAATTCAGTGAAGTTTTTAGAAAATATAGTTGATAAAATGGAGCCTAAGTTTTCCAAGGGAGGAAAACTTGAAAAATGGAATCCAGTATTTGAGTCATTCATCACTTTGGCTTTTACACCAAAGCATACGACTAAATTGGGATCGCACATTCGAGACGGTGTTGATTTGAAAAGGACGATGATTACCGTTATTATTGCGATGGTTCCAGCATTGTTGTTTGGAATTTACAATACGGGGCATTGGCAAATGGTCGCTTCATCTGGAAACCTTGATCTTGCTTATGGAGCAATGTTTTGGGGTAAGGTAATTGCCGGAGCAGCAGTCGTACTGCCTTTAATCATCGTTTCATATGGTGTTGGACTTGGAATTGAGTTCATCTTCGCGATGAGAAGAGGGCATCCATTGCATGAAGGATTCTTAGTTTCAGGAATGTTGATCCCATTGATTATGCCTGCAGATGTCCCATTATGGATGGTTGCAGTTGCAACAGCCTTTGCCGTTATAATTGGTAAAGAAATCTTTGGAGGAACGGGAATGAATATTCTGAATATTGCCTTGACAGCAAGAGCATTTTTGTTCTTTGCATATCCTACTTCAATGTCGGGAGACAAAGTTTGGATGTCAGGTCAAGAAGCAGAAGGTATGTCTGGAGCTACTGCACTTGGTGATTTAGCTACTTTTATGACGCCGGATGCGGTTCTTAGAGGAGAGACGCTAGAGGCAGGTTCTAACGTCATGGATAAGTTTACATCAGAGTATACTTTATATGATTCGTTTATGGGATTCATCCCCGGATCAATTGGCGAGACTTCAACATTTGCTATTCTAATTGGTGCAGCGATATTATTAATAACTGGAGTTGGTTCTCTTAGAATCATTGCTTCTTTCTTTGCAGGTGGTTTCCTAATGGGAGTGATATTGAATGCAGCAGGTGGACCTTATTTAGATCTTCCTCCAATGTATCATTTAGTAATAGGTGGGTTTGCATTTGGTGCAGTGTTTATGGCAACTGATCCGGTATCAGCTGCTCAGACTGCTAAGGGTAAGATAATCTATGGCCTACTCGGTGGTATGATGTCCATACTAATTCGTGTACTGAATCCAGCCTATCCAGAAGGGGTTTTTTTAGCGATTCTCTTTATGAACGTTATGGCACCTATCATTGATCACTACGTGATTGCGGCAAACATCAAGAAACGGTTAAAACGAGTTAAACACGCATAATTATGGCAATTAATAAAGACAGTAACGGCTATACGTTCGCCTTTGCGATTACTCTTGTAGTTGCAGTAGGAACAATCCTTGCGTTGTTAGCAACAGGGTTGAAAGGTCGACAAGATCGAAACGAAGAAGTCAAAAAGCAGCTTGATATTCTATCTGCAATGATGGATGTCGATAAGAAAGGAAGTGAAATCGACCGTTCAAATGCTGAGGAGAAATTCAAAAAATTCGTAGACCTTGATAAGGCCATTGTACTTAACAATAAAGGTGAAGTGTTGGAAGGTGTTTACGATGTCAAAGGAAATGTGGTTGAAGGAAAAGCTTTCGATGTTGATATTCGTAAAGAATTCAAAGACAAAAAGAGAAAGGCTGAACATAGAAATTATCCTTTGTTTTTAGGTGAAGATGAAAAAGGGAAGACTCTGTATGTAATGCCAGTTATTGGTAATGGACTTTGGGGACCAATTTGGGGGAATATCTGTCTAGGGACTGATATGAATACCATTAAAGGGGCTTCATTTGGACACAAAGGAGAAACACCTGGTTTGGGAGCTGAGATTAGTCAGAAATTCTTTATAAATGGATGGGTCGGAGAAATGCTTACTGATAAAGAGGGTGTTTTTGCACCATTCAAAGTGGTTAAAGATAATTCAGGAGCTACAACCGAATCTAAGGTTGATGGTATCACAGGAGGAACCATTACTTCTAAAGGAGTAGAAGAAATGGCAAATCGTTGTTTGGAGGTATATGCAACACACTTCAATAACTTGAAAACTAAATAGAGATGAGCGAAGCACTAGAAAATAAGAAAGCTCCAAAAGAGCCGTTGTTCTCTAAAAAGAACAAGAAACTGGTTACTGAACCATTAACAGATAACAATCCAGTAACAATTCAAGTATTGGGAATTTGTTCCGCACTTGCAATTACTGTTCAAGTTGAACAAGGTGTTGTAATGGGAGGAGCCGTTCTTTTTGTATTGGTACTTGGTAACTTGATCATCTCATTGTTGAGAAAATTAATTCCATCTCGTATTCGTATTATTGTTCAATTGGTTGTCGTTGCAGCATTGGTTATTATTGTGAATGAGGTGCTTAAGGCATTTTTACCAGATGTCTCTGAGAAACTGTCCGTTTTTGTCGGGCTGATCATTACGAACTGTATAATAATGGGACGTTTTGAAGCTTTCGCCATGGCAAACAAACCGTGGCCTTCTATCATGGATGGAATTGGAAACGGACTGGGTTATGCAGGATTGCTTATTTTAGTAGCTTTCTTTAGAGAGTTATTCGGATCAGGATCGCTATACGGCGTTAAATTATTGGGAAGTAATATCCCAGGTGAAGAATGGGGATTGTACACAATGGGTTATGTGAATAACAACATGATGATATTGCCTCCAATGGCATTGATTATCGTTGGAATCATTATATGGGTTCAACGTTCTCGTAATAAATCATTAGTCGAAGAACATTAGGCCTTTAGATAATTAGCTGAATTAAAATTAGATTATGGAAACTACATTAGACATATTCATAAAAGCCATCTTCTCGGAGAACATGATTTTTGCTTACTTCCTTGGGATGTGTTCATACCTCGCAGTATCAAAAACGGTTAAGACAGCAGTTGGTCTTGGAGCAGCAGTAATATTCGTATTGGTTGTTACTGTTCCAGTAAATTATTTATTGGAAAATTACTTATTGAAAGATGGAGCATTAGAATGGTTGAACCCAGCTTGGGCAGATATCGATTTAAGCTTTTTATCATTCATCATGTTTATTGCCGTTGTGGCATCAATCGTTCAGTTGGTTGAAATGCTGGTAGAGAAATTTGCTCCTGCACTTTACGGAGCACTTGGAATTTTTCTTCCACTTATAGCAGTAAACTGTTCTATTCTTGGTGGCGCATTGTTTATGCAAGACCGTCAGTACTCAACAATAGGAGATGCGACAGCATTCTCTCTAGGGTCAGGTATCGGATGGTTTATCGCAATTGTTGCAATTGCTGCAATTAGAGAAAAAATTCGTTATTCAAACGTTCCAGCTCCTCTAAGAGGATTAGGAATTACTTTTATCATCACAGGATTAATGGGAATGGCTTTCATGAGCTTCTCTGGAATTAAATATGCTGATGATACTAAGAAGAAGGCTAAAGTAAATGTAGCTAATCCAAATACAAACAGTTCAATTACTGTGGATCCAGGAAACACCTTGAACGCTGCTGTTGGTAATACTAATATTAGTAATAAAGAAGATTAGAAATGGGATTAACATTAGGATTAACATTAGGAGTTTTTTTACTCGTAGTTCTGGTACTTGTTGCCATGCTACTGTTTGTAAAAGCAAAATTATCTCCAGCAGGTATAATCACGATTGATATTAACGGAGGAGATAGAATTATTGAAGTTGATGGCGGATCTACTCTTTTGAGTACGCTAAGCAACAACGGAATCTTTTTACCATCTGCCTGTGGTGGAGGTGGGACTTGTGTTCAATGTGTATGTCACGTTCTTGAAGGTGGTGGTGGAATTCTTCCTACGGAGGAACCGCACTTCTCAAGAAAAGAGATCGCAGCGAACATGCGTTTAGGGTGTCAAGTGAAGGTGAAAGAGAACATGAAGATCGAAGTTGAAGAAGAAATTCTTGGAATTAAAGAATGGGAAGCGAAAGTAGTCTCAAACTATAATGTTGCAACTTTTATCAAAGAATTCATCGTAGAGATTCCAGAAGACATGGATTACAAAGCAGGGGGATATATCCAAATTAAAATTCCTGTTTGTGAAACTAAGTTTATTGACATGGATGTTTCAGCCCACCCTTTAGATCACCCTGGAGAGCCAGATAAATTTAAAGCAGATTGGGATAAGTTTGGTCTTTGGCCTCTTGTTATGAAGAATGACGAAGAAGTTGTTCGTGCATATTCGATGGCATCTTATCCTGCTGAAGGAAGAAAAATTATGTTGAATGTTCGTGTTGCGACTCCACCATGGGATCGTGATAGAAATGCTTGGATGAATGTTAATCCTGGTATTGCATCGTCTTATATCTTCAACCTTAAAGAAGGAGATCCAGCAATTATCTCAGGGCCTTATGGAGAATTCTTCATTAATGAGTCTGACTCTGAAATGTTATATATTGGTGGTGGTGCAGGGATGGCTCCTATGCGTTCTCACCTTTATGAGTTGTTCAGAACGTTAAAGACAGGTAGAAAGGTGAGTTACTGGTACGGTGGACGCTCAAGAGCTGAATTGTTCTATATTCACTACTTCCGCGATTTAGAAAAAGATTTTCCGAATTTCAAATTCTATTTGGTATTGTCTGATGCTTTAGAATCTGATAACTGGGTGAATAAAAAGAGTACTG
>JBLHVW010000089.1:0-15302 GCA_047628775.1 Salibacteraceae bacterium
AATGTATGGAATTCGTTACGCTGAATTCGTTGTTCCTTTGGTTCAGGCAACTCAAGAGCTGAACAAGAAAGTGGAAGAGCAACAAAAACAAATTGATGCTCAACAAGAATTACTTACTGCTCAACAGGATTTAATCGAAAAGTACAACACTACACTTGGCGAATACGCTCAAGCACTTAAGGATCTTAAAGGTGATGTGAAATCGCTTGAGGTTACAATAGAAACTGAATCATCTTTAGGAGCATCGTCTGACAATAAATAATTAATCGCCATAGCGGTATAAAAATCTGTTTATGCGAAAATTAAAAGCAAATGCTTTAAGCTTGATTTTGGGACTCGTTTTCTTTTGTGGAACGACGGGAATCTATGCTCAGCTTGTAAGTTCAACTGGTGAAACTCTCGTCAACACAAATACAACCGATAGTACGCAACAAAACTGTGCGGTTTCAATGGATACGTTGGGACGTTATGTTGTGGTTTGGGAAAGTGAAGGGCAAGATGGTGACGGGTTCGGGATTTATGCGAAAATCTACAATGAGGACCACACTATTCGTGTCTCTGATTTCTTAATAAATACTAGCGATATTACAAACGATCAAAGATTCCCTGATGTAGCGATGAATGCTGAAGGAACTTTTTGTGTTGTTTGGCAATCAAATGAGGATGAAGGAGATGATGGCTTTGGTGGATGGAACAGCAATGGTTGGGACTGTTACCGTCAAATATTTGATATTGACGGTGCTGTGGTGTCCTCAAGATCAAGAATGAATTCTTCAACAACAGGAAATCAAATGCATCCAGCCGTAGCTGCTGCTGATAATCGATTTGTAGTGACTTGGGCATCGGAAGTCGCCGGAGAGAATGAATTTGAAATTAAAGAACGGTACTTCCTTTCAAATGGCGCCAACCTTGCTGCACCTTCAGTGATTCACTCTGTAACCGGACAACACTTAACGCACCCGGATGTTGCGATGTCTGCAACTGGAGCCTATACATTTACATGGCAGGCAGATAGTTCTGATGGCGATCGTATTGGAATCTATTACGCAGCGTATGATAATACTTATAATCAAATAGTCGCGCCAACTCAAGTAAATACTACAACGGCTGGGAACCAACAAGAACCAAGAGTTGCCATGGACGAAAATGGCGATTTTATGATCGTTTGGTCTTCTTTTGATCAAGACGGTGACCATTTTGGAATCTATGGACAACGATATACAAATGGAGGTGTTGCCAATGGAGGCGAAATTGCAATTGCGACAAATACTACTGGGTCTCAAGATCATGCGGCAATTGCAGTTTCTAGAGAAGGTGGTAAGTACATTATTTCTTGGACCGATGACGTTGCCGATGGTGATAAGTCTGGAGTTTATAGCCGAACAATGTATTCAAATGGATCTTTCCTTGCGAACGATGCATTGATTAATACAACAACTGCTAATTATCAAAACTTCTCAGATGTTGCTATTGGAACTGATGCGACAGAAGCAGTATATGCATGGCAAAGTGGAATTAATCATTCTTCTACGGGACAGGCTGATCCATCTTATTATGGAATTTACAGCCAAGGAGTAGTGGCAGAAGATATTACCCCGCCCGTTGCAGTTTGTCAAAATATTACGGTTTACCTAGATGGAACAGGAAATGTTTCAATTACAGCTGTGGATTTAGATGGAGGAAGTACAGATAATATTGGTATTGAATCGATGATGGCAAGTTTAACGGACTTTACATGTGCGAACATAGGACCCAATTCTTCTACATTAACGGTTTATGATGCAGTAGGCTTAAATGATGATTGTGTTGCAACAGTAACTGTGCTAGATACTATTTCACCGACTGTAGTTTGTCAAGACATAACTGTTTACTTGGATGGAGCAGGTTCAGTGATTTGGAATGAAGCAGACATGGATAATGGAAGTGTTGATAATTGTGGAGCGGTTACTTTAACTGCAGATATGACCAGCGCAACGTGTGCTGAAGTAGGAGCAAATACAGTAACATTGACTGCTACAGACGCTAACGGAAACATGAGCTCTTGTACTCCAACAGTTACGGTGTTGGATACAGTATCACCATCGGCAGTTTGTCAAAACATTACAGCTTATTTGGATGGAACAGGGAATGTTACTATTGCTGGTTCAGATTTAGATGGTGGTAGTACCGATAACTGTTCAGGAAGTTTAAGTTTCGGAGCTGATATCACATCATTTACATGTGCAGAAATTGGAGCAAATACAATTACAATGACGGTTACTGATCCAGGAGGTAATACTTCTAACTGTGCATCGACCGTTACAATACTAGATACAATCTCTCCAACAATTTTCTGTCAAGACATCACTGTTTATTTAGACGTAACTGGAAACGTCACGATAACTTCAGCTGATGTAGATGGAGGAAGTTCTGATAATTGTGGAGCTCCAACTTTAGGAATTGATATAAGTGCATTTAACTGTGCTATGGCTGGAACGAATACGGTGACTTTAACGGGAACAGATGATGCAGGAAACATGAGTTCGTGCACAGCCACTGTTACAGTGGCTGATACGACTTCACCAGTTGCAGTTTGTCAAAACATTACTGTTTATTTAGACGGAGCAGGTACGGCTTCAATTGTAGCCGCCGATATTGACGGGGGAAGTTCAGATAATTGTAGCTCTGTTGCATTAACTGCTGATCTTTCCAGCTTCACGTGTGCAGACACTGGAGCGAATTCAGTTGAGTTAACTGTAACAGACCCTTCAGGGAATGCAGGAACCTGTACATCAACGGTAACTATTTTGGATACGATTTCACCAACAGTAGTTTGTCAAGACATCACTGTTTACTTAGATGGAACGGGAAATGTAACAATTGCTGCTACCGATGTTGATGGAGGAAGTTCTGATAATTGTGGTGCGCCAATAATGAGCATTGATGTAAGCACATTCGACTGTTCAAATACAGGAGCCAATACTATAACATTAACAGGAACAGATGCAAGTGGAAACGATAATACATGTATAGCAACTGTTACAGTTCTAGATACGATCTCACCAACTGTAGTTTGTCAAGATATCACGGTTTATTTAGATGGAACTGGTAATACAACAATTGCAGCGAGTGATATTGATGGAGGAAGTTCTGATAACTGCTCTTTAATATTAAGTATTAGCACTACAGGTTTTACATGCTCAAACATTGGAACGAATTCTGTGACTTTAACAGTAACAGATCCTACTGGTAATATGAGTACTTGTACATCTACGGTAACAGTTTTAGATACAATTTCACCTACTGTTGTGTGTCAAGACATCACCGTTTACTTAGGCGGTACTGGAAACGTCTCAATTACTGCTGCCGATGTTGATGGTGGAACGTCTGATAATTGTGGAGCTCCAACAATGAGTATTGATTTAAGTGCATTTGATTGTTCAATGACTGGAGCCAATACTTTAACATTAACAGGAACAGACGCAAGTGGAAACGATAATACGTGTATAGCCACTGTTACAGTTATGGATACAATTTCACCAACTGTTGTGTGTCAAGACATCACTGTTTACTTAGATGGAACGGGAAATGCAACAATTGTTGCTGCCGATGTTGATGGTGGAAGCACAGATAATTGTGGTGCGCCAACAATGAGCATTGATGTAAGCACATTTGACTGTTCAATGACTGGAGCCAATACTGTAACATTAACAGGAACAGACGCAAATGGAAACGATAATACATGTATAGCAACTGTTACAGTTCTAGATACGATCTCACCAACTGTAGTTTGTCAAGATATCACGGTTTATTTAGATGGAACTGGTAATACAACAATTGCTGCATCTGATGTAGATGTAGGAAGTACCGATAATTGTGGTGCTCCAACTTTAGGAATTGATGTAAGTGCATTGACTTGTGCAATGACTGGAGCAAATACTGTTACATTAACAGCAACAGATGCCACTGGAAACTCAAGCACGTGTACTTCAACAGTGACCGTGCTGGATACTATTGCACCAACAGCAGTTTGTCAAGACATTACAGTTTACTTAGATGCGGCTGGAAATGCTTCAATTGTTGCTACCGATATTGATGGAGGAAGTTCAGACAACTGTACGTTTACAATAGCGGCAGATATTACAAGCTTTACATGTGCTGAAGTAGGAGCCAATTCTATTGCGTTAACTGTAACCGATGCAGTTGGAAATTCGAGCATGTGTACTTCTACTGTAACCGTAACGGATACAATTTCTCCAACGGCTTCAAACTTAAGTGCATTGAATGTTGAGTGTATTGGAGATGCACCAACAGATATTGCATTAGTAACTGATGAGGCAGATAATTGTACAGTAGCCGCAGTTGTTGCATTTGTTGGAGATGTCTCTGATGGGTTAACTTGTCCTGAGACAATCACAAGATCATATAGTGTAACAGATGATAGCGGAAACAGCATCAATGTTACTCAGACAATTACCGTTTTGGATATTACTCCGCCAACGGCATCAAATCCTCTAGATTTAAGTGTTCAGTGCACAGCTGCAGTGCCAACAGCGGTAATTGGTTGGGTTACTGATGAAGCTGATAATTGTGGAGCCCCAGTGGTTGCATGGGTATCAGATGTCTCGGACGGTTTATCTTGCCCTGAAACAATTACAAGAACATTCAGTGTAACTGATGCTTGTGGGAACTCGATTGATGTAGTTCAATTGATAATAGTAATGGATTTAGATGCTCCTGTAGTTGATGTAGCATCTCTTCCGGGGTTGGTTGGGTTCTGTGATATTACACCATCAACCGCTACTGCAACAGATAATTGTAATGGAGCAATTGGTGGAATTTCAGATGTGATATTCCCAATCAATACTTTGGGAACAACTACAGTAACATGGACATTCACGGATGGATGTGGAAATGTATCAACTCAAACTCAAGATGTAACAATCAATGCTATTAATGTATCAACAACTATGGCAAGTGATAATATTACAATTGTTTCAAACAATACAACGACAGGGGTAACCTACCAATGGATTGATTGTAATACTGGACAAAATCTACCTGGTGAAACAAACCACAACTATACGCCAACATACGGAAGTAACTTCGCTGTAATTATCACACAAGATGGTTGTTCAGACACATCAACTTGTGTGGCTTCGACGGTAGGTTTAGATCCACTAGCGAATGATTCTGGACTTGAGCTAATTGTTTTCCCGAATCCATCTACAAATGGTAATTTCTCAATTCAACTCAATGGAGAATGGAATGGAGAGGTTAAAATAGAACTGGTAGACACTAGAGGGCGTTTGGTTTATTCTGAAATAACTATTGATAAATTGGTAGAAGTTAAATTAGAACGTTTACTGACAGGAACGTATTTTGTGAATGCAAAGGACGAACAGGGTAATATTTTAACGACCCGTTTAGTTACCGTTAACGATTAGGACTTAAATAAAACGAAGATAATCCAGAGTTAAGATATACTTTAGCTCTGGATTTATCATTTAATGAATACTCAATATGACAAGAAGGTTTGTTCGATTAATTATTCTTACCCTGTGTATTACTCATGGTGCAGCGAATGCACAATCTGAGGTTAAAGAACAGAGTGCCGCCAGAGTTTGGATGGATCAATACCTTGAAGCAATCAAAAAAGACGGTCAGGCTCCAACAATCCATGCACGAAATTTATTTCATTTATCGATTGGAATGTATGATGTATGGGAAGTATACAACGGAGGGGATTTGAACACTTTCTTTCTTGGGAAATCATATGGTGGATACAAATGTAATTTTGACGGAATTGAAGCTCCCAACAATATAGATAGTGCTATGAATGTTGCAATTAATTATGCAGCTTTTCGATTTATATCTCTAAAATTCAATACGTATTCGAGTAAAGTTCGAGTAATGGATGACTTCATTGCAAAATTCGATTCTTTAGGGTTTGATCATAGATTCAACTCAACTGATTATAGCAATGGTTCTCCAGCAGCCTTGGGAAATTACATCGCGTATGAATTGATCAATTTTGGGCTGCAAGAATCAGCAGGAGATGATAATGGATACGAAGGTGATTTCTACTCGCCTGTGAATCAAGCGTTGCATCCAGGGACGCCTGGGAATAAAAATTTAAGGTTCAAAAATAGATGGCAGCCTTTATCTCTCACTGACTATATTCATAAAAAAGGAGTGGATTCAACTTTGAAAGATTGGAACTTTTTGCTGATCCAAACAGAAGATGAATTTCTAACCCCTCACTGGGGTGAGATTACACCATTCGCGATGGGGAAAGATGAGTTGGTGGTTAAATCGAGAGAAGGGCGTGAATTCAATTTGTACAATGACCCAGGGTTTCCTCCTTTAATTGGGAAGAATGATGAACATACACACGCCTATCAATGGAATTTTGCGCTTGTAAATTCATGGAGTGCTCATAATGATCCAGCAGACAATACGCAAATTGATATTTCTCCAGGAGCTATTGGCCCAACAAAAGGAATGTTGCCTCAGTCTTATGACGAATATTATGACTTCTTCAATTTCATGGAGGGAGGGACTAAAAATATAGTGTATAGTATCAATCCAAAAACGAAGAAGAGATACAAATCAAATCTTGTAAAACGTGGTGATTACACGCGCGTTATTGCAGAATATTGGGTAGATGGAGCAAATACCACGGGACCTCCTGGACATTGGCTTAGTACGTTTAATATGACTTCTGATGATCCTAGGTTTGAAAAAAAATGGGGCGGAAAAGGACCTGTCTTAAGTGATTTGGAATGGGATATTAAATCTTATTTGACGATTTCAGGAGCATTGCATGATGCTGGGATTTCAGCATGGAGTGTTAAAGCCTATTACGATTATGTCCGACCAATCTCTGCAATTCGGTGGATGGCAGAAATGGGACAATCGTCAGATACAACCTTGAGTAATTTCAATGTCGAGGGCTTGCCGTTAATTCCAGGTCAGGTCGAAATGGTAAAGAAGGGTGATCCTTTAGCAAAAAAGAACAAAGAAAACATTGGAAAGATAAAATTGTACGCTTGGCGAGGGCCAGACGCAATTGATAATGTATTTACTGACAATGCTGGTGTAGGTTGGATTCTAGCCGAAAATTGGTGGCCATACCAACGTTACTCATTTGCAACACCTCCATTTGCCGGGTATGTTTCTGGTCACTCAACCTTCTCTATTGCAGCGGCCGAAATAATTTCAATGATTACGGGAGACCCTTATTTTCCGGGAGGACTTAAAGAGATTACTTTTGAAAAAGATTCGTTTTTAGAATTTGAGAACGGGCCGAGTGAAACAATCACGCTTCAATGGGCTACTTACAGAGAAGCGGCAGATGAAACGTGCTTGTCGCGTATCTGGGGTGGAATCCATCCGCCAATAGATGATATCGAAGGACGAAAAATGGGCGAAAAAGTAGCGCTTAAAACATTTGAATTTGTTAATCAAGTGTTTGACGCATCGAATAATTCTTCTTGGTCAAATGAAACTCAGGATAAGCCAGTATCAAAAGATCTAGAAAAGCGTGAATGGATTTCTTTAGTAGAGATGTGTGATGAATTCCCCACAGATAAATGCTCAGAAGGGCACAATTTTATTGAGAAGTATGAGACGCTATTTGCTCCAATGAGAGATACAATGGACAAATTCTTTGAAATCGGTATTCTCAATGGAGTGTCTCATTTAATGTGGAATGAATACTTTCCAAATGCTCGAGTTTATGGTATAGATATTTGGGACTATTCTGAAAAGAGTAAAGGGACAGGAATAGAAACATTTGTTGCAGACCAATCGAATAGAGATGATTTACAAGCGTTTATTGATAAATATGGTACTGGATTCGATGTTATCCTCGATGATGGTGGTCATGCTATGGATCATCAACAGGTGAGCCTCGGTTTCTTGTTTAAACATCTTAATCCTGGTGGATATTATATCATTGAAGATGTTCATACTTCTCTTCCGATCTATTATCCAGATCCCGCTTTTAAAGTTAATGAGGATGGTTCAAATACTACTTTATTGATGCTTGAAAATTTTAATCGAACGTCAGAAATACTAAGTCAGTATATGACTGTAGAAGAAATGACCTATATTCAAAACAACATTGAAACGATGGATATTTCATATCGAATTACACGCCACCATTCCATTATGTGCGTGATTAAAAAGAAAAAGCGTTAGCTTTTGATTGGGAACGGGAAGTGACCATTTTTAGATTTTATAGCGCTTACTTTAAATGTCTTTCCAGCACTTCCCAAACTTGTTCAGCGGACTTATCCCAAGAAAACAACTTAGCGCGCTCCAACCCTTTTGAAGAAAGCTCTGAACGTAACTTCTCGTCATGCGCAAGAATGGTTAGCTTCTCACAAATATCATCAATGCTAAATGGATCACAATAGAAGGCTGCATCGCCAGTAACTTCTGGTAAAGATGTTTGATCTCCAGACAAAATTGGAGTCCCAGATTTCATAGCCTCAACCAATGGAATTCCAAATCCTTCGAAGTAAGGAACAAATGTAAATATACTGGCACTGGCAACAACGCGCGCCAATTGATCCAACGGTAAATGTCCTGTAAAGTGAATTTGTGCTTTAACAGAAGAATCAATCTCAATGTTCGCCCCTGAATTACTCCAAAGCTCAGTTCCAACAATTATCATTTGATAATCGGATTTCGGATTATTCAATTTGAATTTTTCAAACGCTGGAATTAAACGCTGTAAATTTTTACGCGGATGAATTGCTCCTACAAAAAGAAAATACGGTTTACCATCTGAATACTTTACTTGAATTTCACTCCGCGTTGTTGAGTTCACGGGTTTGAAAACTTCAGAAGCTCCATTCCAAATAGCTGTAACTTTTTCTTCAGGTAGAGAATACTTCGAAAGGATATCTTGCTTCGAATACTCCGAAACGGTAATAATATGATCTGCTAATTTTGCAAACTTCGGAAAGTTGATCAAATAATACTTCCGCATTACAGGCTTCATGTCCTCAGGATAGTGTTCAAAATTCAAGTCGTGAATAACCCCGACTTGTTTAATGTCAGAAGTCAAAGAAAGATAGCCGTCTGGGGAAAAGAAGAGATCGGCTTTGTATTTTTTTAGCGCACGTTTAATGGAAAAATCGAACCAGATTTTAAACAATATTGGATGCCGCGCTTGTGGTGAGATCACAACCGGAGTCGCATTTTTGCCAAAAACGAATTTTGGATCGTATTTTCTATCAAAGAACAAAATGAATTCGTGTTCTGGGTGGTTTTCAACCAAACGTTTTACGATTTCAAAAGTGTACCAGCCAAAGCCTTCCATCTTCTGGGAAAGTAAAAATCGAGTATTGATTGCAATCCGCATTCGTTCTAATATTGACGTATTGGATTCGAATGCTTTTCCTCACCTATCGTCGTTTCCGGTCCGTGTCCGCTATAAATTAAAGTGTTTTCAGGTAAGCTAAACATCGTATTAAGGATCGAATTTTTTAAAGTATTCAAATCGCCACCAGGCAAATCAAAACGACCAAAACTTCCTTTCATGATAACATCTCCATTAATAACGAACGAATTTTCACGGTTGTAAAAAACAACATGTCCAACACAATGGCCTGGAGTAAAGAGTACTTCAAATGTCATTTCTCCAAAAGTCAAGGTTTCATCTCCTTTTAATAGAACATTAGGAACAGGCGGTTTGGTAAATTCAGGAATGCCATACATCTGGGCAGATCGCTCTGCCATTTCAAATGTTGGAATATCTGTTTCATTCATATAGCAATCAATACCGTAATGCTTCTGAACGAAATCGCAACCGAAAACATGATCTATATGTCCATGCGTCAACAAAAGCGCTTTTGGAGTCAAATTGGAACCAGAAATTACAGAAATTAGCTCTTGTTCTTCTTGTCTATTGGAACAACCAGGATCAATTATGACACATGCAGCACCATCATGCACTACATAGGTGTTTTCTTGAAAAGGACCGAATGTAAATTTGACAACAGAAATGCCCATACTTAGGTTTTTTTTGTGTAAAAATAGGATGATTTTGTAAATCAACCCACTAAGGCATCGTTTTTGATTTGAAGCTTTATTATATTTGACAAAAATTACAATTATGAAATACCTATTAATCTTATTTGTTGGCGTGTTGTTAGCTAGCTGTGGTACACAAATAGCATACACCAACTCGGTGAAAGAAGAGTTCGGTTTAGAATCTGAAGCGAAAGTGAAAAAAGTTCAATTCATGGTTTCAACTACTGTAAGGCTTATTAGAAGTAGTTCTTCAGCAAATCAAGGAACGGATGATTCAGGAGTTTTAGTGAGTAATTCAAACAGTGAAGAAGAAATAGTGACTATTCCAATCGGAACATACGGTGTTTTTGAAGAATTCGGAGAAGATGGAGAAATTGTTGTTCGATTTGAAATCGGTCCGCAAAAAGTATTGCATTTCGTAACAAGAGCAGGACAGCCGAACGGAAAGTTCTATATTATGGCAGACTGGAAATCAGACGTTAAAAAAGGAGGGAAAATTGAATACGGGAACCAAACCTATTATGTTGCCAAAGAAGGTGGTTCAGCTTACCTTATGGTTTTGAAGAAAAAATTACACAAAACGAAGAAGAAAGATCGTATTGTTAAAGGATTGAAAGTATAGTATTTACTTTCTCATTATTGAAAAGCGTGTCGGTTGAACCGACACGCTTTTTTTATTCCTCAATAGTTATGTTTTGGATTTCCTTAACGTCTTTAACCTTGTCGACCTCTTTCTTTGAAGCTTCATCTCCATTTTGACTAAAATAGTAGACAAGAATTCCAACCAAAAGCAGGACGTAAAAGACAATCTTAAGCATGTAGACGCGTGAAACGCGTTTTGACGTATGTTGTTTAAGATCAATTTTTGGCCTATCTTCCATAGAGCGAATTTAAATCATTTCCTTTACCTTTGAAACAATGAAAGACAATAGAAATATTCTTATCACAGGAGGCGCTGGATTTATTGGTTCGCATACCGTTGTAGAATTAATGAATAAAGGGTTTAACCCTGTCATCGTTGATGATTTCAGAAACTCAGACGCGAAAGTTCTAAAAGGCATCAAGTCAATTACAGGTCATGAACCAGCAATGCGCTTGGTTGATGTTACGAATAGGGAGCAATTGAAAGCCGTTTTCGAAGAATTCACGTTTTCGGGGATTATACATTTCGCTGCGTATAAAGCTGTAGGTGAATCTGTAGCTCAACCACTAGCATATTACAGAAACAATATTGATGGACTTCTTAACTGCCTAGAATTGGCGGAGGAATTCAAAGTCTTGAATTTCGTTTTTTCTTCTTCGTGCACAGTTTATGGTGAGCCGAAAGGCGCTAAGGTTGTAACTGAATTATCCGAAACGCAAGAGGCAAACTCTCCTTACGGTGCAACGAAACAAATGTGTGAAAGAATTATTTCTGACCTACATAAGTCGGGAAGCGCAATGCGAATGTTGAATTTGAGGTATTTTAATCCTGTTGGAGCACATCCATCCGGAGACATTGGTGAATTGCCTATCGGAAGACCAAATAATTTGATTCCGTATATAACTCAAACAGCTGCAGGGCTTTTGGATGAACTTACCGTTTACGGAAACGATTACAACACGAACGACGGGACTTGCGTTCGCGATTATATTCACGTAGTTGATTTGGCTCAAGCACATATTAAAGGATATGAATGGTTGAATAATTTGAGCGAACCAAAATTGGAAACAATCAACGTTGGTACAGGAAATGGGACAAGTGTCTTAGAAATTATTCATACTTTCGAGAAAGTTTCGAATGAACCGCTGAAATGGAAGTTTGGGGCGAGAAGAGAAGGTGATGTTGAAGAAATATTTGCCGACGCTTCTAAAGCTAAAGAATTGATAGGATGGAGTGCAAATCGCACAATTGAAGATGCAATGACTGATGCTTGGAACTGGCAGAAAAAACTAAGGGATGAATAAATTAGTGTTACTTATTGGTTTTGCGCTACTGGCAAATATTGGGCATTCCCAATATGACAGTAAAGCGGATGGACCAAGATCTCGCTTTAGAGCTGGTGTTATGTGGTTCTATACAGGTCTGCGTCCTGCAAAAGAAGATAAGGTTCGCAAATACGACCGCCTAATTTTTGATGTGACTTACAACGATTGGAACGGAGATCAGAAGCTTTTGCAAAATCATTGGGCCTCAATTGGATTGAATACGAGCTTTATGTTTGATATTCCTTTATTAAAGGGGAATAAGGTAGCTTTAGGAATTGGAGTTTCTCATCAATTTACGAATATCCGCCACAACAACAATTTGATTAAAGATTACACTGCAGGAACAACTATATACGCTCCTAAAACGCCAACAGATACTTACCAAAAGAGTATTTTTGGAGGGAATAGCTTTTCAATGCCCGTGGAACTGAGGTTCCGAAATGAAGGATGGAAACATTTCAAATTTCATATCGGAGGAAAAATCGGCTATCAAGCCAATGCATTCTCGAAGCAAGTTGGAACCTTTAATGGCAGCCGATCCATCAGTAAATCATTTGGTTTCCCAGATAATAACAGGCTTATTTATTCAGCACATATCAGGGTTGGATTTAGGAACTGGGCGCTTTTTGCCAGTTATAATTTCAATAAAGTATTTAAGAATGAATCCAGTGTTCAGCTGAATCAAGTTCAAACTGGAGTCAGTATTTCCCTTTTCTAATAATGTTTATAGATACACATACGCACCTTTTCGTCGACGCGTTTGATGAAGATATCGACGCTGTGATTCAACGATCAATCGACGCTGGAGTTGAAAAATTCTTGCTTCCTAATATTGATATTGAGTCAATAGATCGAATGCACAACCTTGAAAATAAATACCCAAATAATTGTGTCAGTATGATGGGATTGCACCCAAGCTCTATTGGTGAAAATTGGGAATCCGATTTGGAGATTGTGAAAACGAACTTGTTTACCAGATCGTATTGCGCGGTTGGAGAGATGGGAATGGATCTTTATTGGGACAAAACATTTATTGAAGCTCAAAAGAAAGCATTTAGAATGCAAGTCGAATGGGCGAAAGAGCTTAAGCTTCCCATTGTGATTCACGCAAGAGAAGCCTTTGACGAAATCTTCGAAATCGTTGATGAAATGAACGATGAGAATCTCACAGGCGTGTTCCATTGCTTTACGGGAACGTTAGATCAAGCCAAGCACATTTTGCGTTATGGTGGATTTAAATTAGGGATTGGCGGTGTCTTAACCTATAAAAATGCCAAGATCGATGAGGTTATCCGAGAAGTCGCGTTGGAGTATTTGATTTTAGAGACAGACTCACCTTATTTACCTCCAGTTCCGTATCGAGGAAAGCGAAATGAAAGTGCTTATCTTTTGCATATTGCAGAGAAATTGGCCGATGTTCATGGTGTAACACTTAAAGATATCGAAGAAAGAACCTCAATGAATGCAATTGAATTGTTTAATTTGAGCGCTTAGATTAACAGGAGCAAGGGCCTACTAGCGATTTCGCTTAATGAGAAACGGTTATTGAATTAGATACGTAAATTGATGCAAGCAAAATCTAAAGTACTTATAGTTTATACGGGTGGTACCATTGGTATGATTAAAGATCCAGCGACAGACGAATTGTCGAATGTGGATTTTAACCTCATCTCCGACCGTGTTCCTGAGATCAATCGTTTAAACATCGATGTGCACAGTGTGAGCTTTGACGAGCCCGTGGATTCGTCAGAGATTAATGTGACGCACTGGAGGAAAATCGCGGAAACCATCTTCGAAAATTATTTGCATTACGACGGATTCGTGGTCTTGCACGGTTCTGATACAATGGCATTTACAGCGTCAGCATTGAGTTTTATGTTTGATGGTTTACAAAAGCCGGTGATTCTGACAGGATCGCAATTGCCAATTGGTGTTATTCGCACGGATGGCAAGGAAAATTTAATAACAGCTTTGGAAATTGCTGCTGCAAAAGACGAAAATGGAAAGGCCTTAATCACTGAGGTTGCCGTCTATTTTGATTATAAATTGTTTAGAGGTAACCGATGTACAAAGGATTCAGCAGAAAATTTTGAAGCGTTTAGATCGCCTAATTACCCTGAATTGGCAGCTGCAGGAGTGCATCTGTACTACAATACAGAGAAACTTTACAGAAGCGATAATGATCAAATGGCAATCAATTCGAATTTAAACGATCGGGTGGCCCTAGTGAAATTATTTCCTGGAATAAAAATTGGCCTTTACGCTGCTGTTTTTAATAAAAAAGACGTCGATGCGGTTGTGATTGAAACATTTGGAGCAGGCAACGCTCCCGATAGTGAATCGCTAAGAAGAGTCGTTGGAGATTTTATTTCTAGCGGTGGATTGGTATTAAACATTACGCAATGCAACTCAGGGTCAGTAGAACAAGGATTGTATAAATCAAGTTCAATGTTTGCCGAAATCGGAGTTATAAGTGGAACAAATTTGACTACGGAAGCTGCGGTAACAAAACTAATGGTCTGCGTTGATCCGAATAATTTAGAGCAATCAAAAAGAAAAATTTCTGAAAATTTAAGAGGGGAACTCGATTAGTGTTGAGTTATTGCTAATTTCACAATCGAATTAAAAAAGGAGAGGTGGCAGAGTGGCTGAACGCGCACGCTTGGAAAGCGTGTTTACGGAAACGTAACGGGGGTTCGAATCCCCCTCTCTCCGCAAAAAAAAGCGAGACCATATGGTCTGGCTTTTTTGGTTTGAGAGAGTTGTATGAGCACCTCGGTTCGAGCCGGAACGCAGTGGAGCTAATCAAACTTTCACCTTAGTGAAACGGTTTGATAATACCCCTCTTTCACAAAAATAACGACCTGATAGGTCTATTTTTGTTCTTCAAAAGCGATACTTTTTCTTGAAAAAACTAGACAATATGGTCTGGCTTTTTCATTCGATTAATTGTCCTTCCGGGACAAATCTCATTCTTCGAAAAATGATTTTTCTCTTGTTTGATGTAACTGCATGAGAACCTCGGTTCGAGCCGGAACGCAGTGGAGCCCATCAAACTTTCACCTCAATGAAACGGTTTGATAATCCCCCTCTTTCAAGAAAATAACGACCTACACGGTCTATTTTTGTTGCTCATTTCAATGACCTTCAGTTTAAATTCTCTATTGAACTTTTTTCTTGTTTTCATTCTTCAAATTTAAAATAGTTAATTAATACTAAACTGTCAAATGCAGTGACTCCAACACGTGATTATACTCAGTACATATACTCAGTATATATACTCAGCACATATACTCAGCACATATACT
>JBLHVW010000090.1:0-15193 GCA_047628775.1 Salibacteraceae bacterium
TACAATACAGCTCCAACGTTGTTAGATGTTCTGTAATCATCTGGGAATCTTGTTTCAGCAATTTTGTAAACTCTTAATTGCTCATTCAAATCTGTATATAAAGTAGCACAGAACAATAACTCTTCTAAGTTCAATGTGTCTGAGTTAGACACTGAATTAGATTTCAATTCTTCATCAGAGAATCCTGTTAAGTCATAGTTTGTTGTGATCTCAGCACGACGTAACTTAGGGAAAATGTTTTTGTCTAAGTAAGTAAATGACTTACCTAAATCTCTCATTTTTTGTTCTCTAGTAGCCGGATTCGATTCAGTTTGAAGGATTCTAAGAACCAATTGCTTATCGCTTTCGTCCATTTCAGTATCTGCATTCAACTCTCTTTCGAAACCAGCGAAATCTTCACCACTTCCACTTGGAGCATACATTCCTTCAGTTTGAGCAGCTTCGTTTTCAGAATTTTTAGCGATTTTCATTGCTGCTGCGATTGCAGATGTAGCTCGATCACCAGATAATCCATTATTCTTATCTATTTCCCCTTCAGGTGATGCATAACCAACAACGTTGATTTTTGTCAATTCGATTTTTGGATTTGCTTGAGCTTCAATTAAGAATTCTCCGTATGCTTTAACGTCGTCATCTTTTAACTCAGAACTTTTAACTGCATCACGACCTTTATCGTAATTGATAACAGTTAATGTAGATTCTTGTGTTACTCTTCTAAATTCATCTTTAGCGATAACAACTTTAAAATCTTTATCAACTAAGTAAGGTGTAATGATAGTTGCGTCAGCGATTTTTGTAGCCTCGATTTCACCTTTCTCTTTTTCACCTTTATATATCTTACCAGTAACCATAAAGTCAGTAGCTTCCATATCTGGAGTGTATGCTACCATATCTTCATATGTAACTTTCCCACCAGCCTTGTACTGAATAGCTTCACCGTTTCCAGTTGCTTTTTCACCTTGAACTCTAAGTGGCTTAAGTGCAGTTGTTCCGATCATAGGAACGATTTCTGCTGCAGCTTTTTTGTTGATTCCTTTTTCTGGGAAAGTAATATCAACTTGTACACGAACTGAATCACCGTGCATTTCTAACGGATTCGTCGTTGATACGTATGTTACGTCCTTTAGTAGACTACATCCAGTAGCTAAACTTCCTGCGATAGCTAAAAATGCAACAACTTTGATGGTTTGTTTTTTCATAGTAAGTAATAAAATTCTTATTTCAAATGCAATAATAGTAATTATTTTGATAATAAAATGCCCTTGCAGCTATTGTTTGGTGTTATTTAATGGCCATATAATTGAATAGTCGATTGATCATTACACTCGGTCAATAATTGCTTAATCGTTTTACCTTGAACTGGATCGTTGATATTAGCTGCGATTTGAGCTAACGGTTTAAGTACGAACATTCTCTGGTTGTATCGCTCATGAGGTATTGTTAAATCTTCTGTTGCCATTATTTTGTCATCGTATAGTACTATATCAATGTCGATCAATCTTGATTGGTAAACACCATTTCTCGACTTTTTTTTTCGACCCAAATTAAATTCAATACTTTTTAATTTTTCGAGTAACTCAAACGGCGGTAATTCCGTTCGAATAGAAATGCATAAGTTGAGGAAATCTGTTTCAGCTGAAAAACCAACAGGTTCTGTAGTGTAAATACTTGATTTTGCAATTAACGATCCTGCTTCACTTTTGATCAATTTAATCGAGTCATCTATGTTTTTGATGCGATCTCCAAGGTTGGTGCCAATTGATAAGTATGCTATTGATTCCATTTGAAGGTTTCCAATAATTGATCTAGATCCTTTCTCAAGTAATCAAGCGTAGGTTTTAATGAATCGTAATTTGGGGTCATGTTAAAGAGGACTTCGCCATAAGCAAATCGATTTGTGCTGTCTGTAAGGTAGAATTGGAAAGGTGTTGCAACATCTCCATCAAGCTGGAAAATGATTCCGTAGACATCATCCTTTTCTCGAATTATCAATTTATCATTTACGTCGATGGCTTTGCCTTTGTGACGATCGATTTCATCATTGGCATTGTTTACATAGTACGATAATGGCTCTTCCATATCCCAATACCTGAAGTAAACAGTTCCATTTAAGGGGCCAAGGTTGATTTCTCGATAGCACACGCTTTTTTCGTTTCCTGAAATGTTTTCGATTTTGTAAATTGATGCTAAATCAAAACTATATTGACAAGAGTCTACATATTTGGTATAGCTATGATCAGGAAGTTCGAGTCTTAAATAAGCAGGTGGCTTTGGGATATTAATTTCCTCTTCACATGAAGAGAGCGCTATAAGCGGTAATAAAATAGTTCCTAATTTCCAATTCATAGTATCCGGTAATTAATTTTCATTCCCTATTTTTATAGCCTTTATCATCTTGATCCTTTTTTTGTCGCTGGTTTCAACTATTAACTTAAAGTTTCCAATGATCAGAGATTCTTCAGGGTCTAAAATCCTCCCTGCAATTTCAACGGCTAATCCTCCAATAGTATCAGCTGCTTGGGTATCAATTTCTAACTCCTCTTCGTCAATATCCATTACTTTATAGAAATCAACCAGTGATGTCTTGCCTTCGAAAAGGTATGTGGATTCGTTTATTTTCGTATAAACTATTTGGTCAATGTCGAATTCATCGGTAATATCTCCAACTATTTCTTCGAGGACGTCTTCCAAAGTCACAATCCCGCTAGTTCCGCCGTATTCGTCAACAACCATCGCAATGTGAACCTTCTTTTCTTGAAAGTCTTTTAGCAAATCATCAATCTTTCTGTTTTCTGTTACGAAGAACGGTTTTCGAATCAGCTCTTGCCAATTGAATTTATCTTTAGAGCTCAGGTGGGGTAGAAGATCCTTAATAAAAAGAATTCCTATGATTTTATCAAAGTTGTCTTCGTAAACAGGAATTCGCGAATGGCCGCAATCAAGAATTTTTTCTAAAACCGTATCGAATGTATCTTGAGATTCAAGTGAATAGACATCCACCCGAGATTTCATGATTTGTCGGACTTCGGTACTTCCAAATTTGACAATCCCCTCAAGGATTTTATGGTCATCATCAGAAGTGCTGATTTCTTTGGTTAATGCCAATGCTTGTTCAAGTTCGTCTGTCGATAAATCAACTTTTCCGCGTTTCCCTCTTTTTTGGATAAAGCTTGTACCCAGAACGAGTCCGGATCGAATCCAAGATATTGGCGGAATCTTATTTAAGTAAAAGAGTGGTTTGCTCATCATTTTGGTGAAGAACAATGCTTTTTTTGTTGCGTATATTTTTGGGATGACCTCGCCTATCAATAATAAGACAAGTGTAATAACTGCAAACTCAATTAAGAACTTTGCCGTTTCTGTTAATTGTGTTCCTTCGAAGGCTTGATTTAACAGCGCACCGGACACAATTACGATAGCTACATTTACGAAGTTGTTTGTGATAAGAATAGTTGCAAGAAGTTCTTTGGGTTTCTTTAGGAGGTTGGTAACCGTTTTTGCACGTTTGCCTGAATCCGCTTTAAGATTTTCTTTATCTGCAGGGCTGAGCGAGAAAAATGCAGCTTCAGATCCTGAGATCAAGGCCGATGATATTAGTAAACATAAAAGTATGAGGATAGATGCGAAATCTCCAAATGAGTTCAATCCCGCTTGCGATATATTTCCGAAAGCTTCAAAACTTGAGGGGTCGTCCATTAATTAGTTGCTTAAAATGGTAAGTCGTCTTTATCATTTCTAATGATGTCATCGACCTTTGAAGGAGCGTCTGGTGTTCCTGCTGAATTGTAAGGGTCTTTTTGAGTGCCAGGAGCTTTTTGCCCAGGACTAGACAACATTGTCATTTCATCCGCAATGACCTCAGTAGTATATCTTGTAATCCCTTCCTTGTCTTGCCATGAACGCTTTTTAAGTTTTCCTTCTACATAAACTTTATGTCCTTTTTTAACGTATTTCTCAACAACTTCAGCGAGGCCTCTCCAGACAACAATATCGTGCCAATCCGTATTTTCTACTTTTTGACCGGTATTCTTATCGGTATAAGTTTCCGAGGTCGCGATAGAAAAGTTAGCTACTACGGCGCCATTTTCTAAATGACGAACTTCAGGATCTTTCCCAAGGTTTCCAATTAAGATTACTTTATTCACTGATCCTGCCATGCTAATTGTTGTATTTGTAGATTAAAAGTACGAATTCTTGGGTTGAATTGTGAATTGAGAATTAATAATTACGAATTGAATTTGAGAAACCTCTTCAAGGTGTTGATTAATTGCTCAATGGAGTGATTAATCTTGAAATTTATCAATTAGTGTGATTTTTTCTTAGGCAGGTTGATAATTATGAATTTTCCTCAAGATATCTGTCAATGATTCGAGGGAGTGGATAATCTTGAATATCCTCCATCTTTATTTTGATCCATGAATCGCTTATGGATTTAGGTGTGCTATCAAAATGATGGAAAACGCCATGGATTGTTTGGTGGCTCAGCTTGTGAATTATTTCAGAGGACTCTTTCCACTGATCTTTCCATTGGTTTTTCACATTATCTATATCTTTCGATTCAATTTCTACTAGTGGAAACTGAAACATGTTTTGCCAAATTCCCTTCTCGGTTCTTTGTTCAATATATGTTTCTCCATTGGTTTGGTATAAAAAGAAGTGGAAGAAGCGATCTCTTACCTTTGTCTTTTTAGATTTTACTGGTCTCGATTCGATCGTTTGATTCACTCTTGCAAGGCATAAATTGACCAATGGGCACGCTTCACAATTCGGTTTTTTGGGTTTGCAAACAAGTGCTCCAACCTCCATTATGGCTTGATTGTGAATGTCGGGAGCTTCTGCGGGTATTAATTCATCGGCTACAATTTGAAATTCCTTTTGTCCTTTTGAGCTGTCGATTGGCGTATCAATATCAAAGACCCTGCTTAGCAATCGATAGACATTTCCATCGACTACCGCTTTCTTTTCTTTAAAAGCAAATGAGCTTATTGCGGCTGCAGTATAGGTGCCAACTCCTTTGAGTTTCAAAATTTCATTAAACGTTTTCGGAAATTCTCCGTTAAATTCGTCTCTAACTAGTTTCGCAGAATAATGTAAATTTCTCGCTCGGCTGTAATAACCGAGCCCTTGCCAATCGTTTAATATTTGTTGCTCTTCAGCGTTTGCTAAATCAAGGATTGTCGGGTAATTAGCTATGAATTTTTCGTAGTAAGCAGTTCCCTGTTCAACTCTTGTTTGTTGCATGATGATTTCCGAAAGCCAAATGAAGTATGGATCATTAGTCTGTCTCCATGGTAGCCTTCTAGAGTTTTGTCTATACCATTGGGCTATTAGTGGGGAAAAACTGTGCATTAAGGGAAATTCGAAAAATTAGTCGTACAAAAGTACGTAATAAACAAAAGAGAACTTTAATTTTGCATGCGAAAGTCAAATTCAAACATCAAAAAATCAATAAGATATGACAAAAGCGGATATCGTTGCAGACATTGCGGAAGAAACAGGGTTAGAGAGAGTAGAGGCGTTAAAAGCTGTGGAAGCATTTATGAATTCAGTTAAGTCTTCATTGTCAAAAGGTCAAAATGTTTATTTAAGAGGTTTCGGAAGTTTTATCGTTAAAGAAAGGGCTGAAAAAACTGGTAGAAATATCTCAGAAAACACTGCGATTATCATTCCTGCTCACAATATTCCTTCGTTTAAGCCAGCGAAAACATTTGTTGAAGAGGTTAAGACGAAGGTAACGGTAAAATAATTAAGTAGTTTGAACCAATAGAACGCTAAAATTCAATTGGTTTTGTTACTTTTGCACTCTTGCTGTAATGTGAGGGTGTTTTTTTTCTCTTAATTAGAGAGGAGTAACCAATAGAGAATTTTAACAAGAAAATATATAGAATTATGCCAAGTGGTAAAAAAAGAAAAAGACATAAGATGTCTACGCATAAGCGTAAAAAGAGACTTAGAAAAAATCGTCACAAGAAGAAGAAATAAATTTTCTTGAACAGTTTTGAAGCTTAGCAGGTAGAGTACCTGCTAAGTTTTTCTATTTATTAATATAATTAGGCTTTCGTGAGTTTAGAACTAGTAGTCGATACCCATAAAAAAGGTGTCAGGCTTGCTTTGCTCGATGACGGAAAGCTTATTGAGTTGCATGAAGAGGAGAGCGGAAAGGCTGAGTTTGCTGTAGGAGATATTTATCTCGGTAAAGTCAGAAAAGTTGTTCCCAGTCTAAATGCATCGTTTGTGGATGTTGGTTATGATAAGGATGCATTTTTGCATTACCTTGATCTTGGACCTCAATTCAATTCGCAAAATAAGTTTTCGCGTGATACATTGCGTGGCAAGCAGAACGTAGCCGATCTTCTGTATTTCAAAGGGGAAAAAGACATACCAAAGGATGGAAAGATTAGTGAAATCATTTCTTCTTCGGCCCCTATTTTAGTACAAGTAGCAAAAGAACCAATCTCATCCAAAGGACCGAGATTGAGTGCTGAAATAACCCTAGCGGGCAGATACCTTGTTTTAGTGCCTTTTTCCAATAAAGTATCCATCTCTCAAAAGATTAAGGATAACGAGGAAAGAGCGAGATTGAAAGAAGTTATGAATAGTATTAAACCGAAAAATTTCGGGGTTATTATTCGTACTGTTGCAGAAGGAAAGAAGATCGAACTGCTCGACCAAGATTTGAAGAATCTGGCGAGTAAGTGGAAAAAAATGCATGATAACCTTATTGGGGCTAAACCTCCATACAGAGTACTGGGCGAAATTGATAAAACGTCGTCATTACTTAGAGATTTATTGAATGCGAATTTTACTAATATTCATGTCAACGATGGTGATCTTACTGCTAATTTAAAGGAGTATGTATCTGGAATTGCTCCTGGAAGAGAAAAGATTATCCGTCATTACGATGGGAAATTGGACATTTTCGAGAAGTTTGGTGTGAACAAGCAAATCAAATCATTGTTTGGTAAGAAGGTTCCTTTACCTAGTGGAGGGTACTTAATCATTGAGCATACAGAGGCGATGCATGTTGTAGATGTCAACAGTGGGAACCGTAAAGGTGCCGACGGACAAGAAAACAATGCGCTTTCGACAAATATTGAGGCTGCACATGAAATTTCACGTGTTCTTCAATTGAGAGATATGGGTGGAATCATCTGTATTGACTTTATTGATATGCATGAACGTGCTAACAATAAGGCATTGTTTGAAGCGGTAAAGAAATCAATGTCGAACGATAGAGCGAAGCACAATATTCTGCCTCCTTCTAAATTTGGAGTTGTAGAAATTACACGTCAGCGTGTACGTCCTGAAACGGATATTACAACTTCAGAAAAATGTCCGACATGTAATGGTACTGGAGAAGTTCAAGCATCTATTCTGTTCGCAGAAGAGATTGAGAACAACCTTGAGTACTTGATGACTAAGAAAAAAGAAAAGAGTGTTTCATTGTTGGTTCACCCTTATTTAGAGTCACACTTTAAGAAAGGCTTAATGTCTCGTCAAATGAAGTGGTTCTTTAAATACAAGAAGTGGATTCCAGTAAGAGGAAGCTCAGCAAATCATTTGTTGCAATATTCATTTGTCAACGATAAAAAAGAAGAGATTACGGTCTGATGTTATCAGAACGTAAATACTCTTTCCTCGAAGCAAAAACAAAGCTCGAAGCATTATGTGCTTATCAAGAGCGATGTTCATCAGAGCTAGAGACAAAATTATTCCAATGGCGGTTCGATCAAGAAGATACGGACCGCCTTTTGGCTCATCTCATTTCCAATAACTTTCTAAATGAAGAACGATTTGCCGAGGCATTCGTATCTGGGAAAGCTAATATCAAGAAGTGGGGAAAAATCAAGATCTGTCAACATTTAAAGCAAAAGCGAATTTCTAAATATTCCATGGATAAGGGAATTGCTTCAATTGATCCAGAAGTGTACATTTCTAATCTCACAGGATTGGCGGAGCGTAAATACATTTCCTTAAATAGCGAAAAGGACTCGTACGCGAAGAAGGTAAAGGTGTATCGGTTTTTGGCTTCTAAAGGCTATGAAACGGATTTAATAAGGGATGTTGTCGATCCTATGTTCGTGGATTAGATCGTTTCTCTCGTTGAGCCAGATTCTCTATTTACAATTCGCATTAATCAATTGCTGAACCTCCTCTCCATACTGCTGGGTATAGCCCAACTCGATAGCGGTATTCAAATCTTCACACGCTTTTTTATCCTTTTCGTTCGCTATTTGAATCATGGCTCTAACCTTGTAAGCATATGAATTCGCAGGATAGATGTCAATTGATTTGTTGATGTCTTTCATAGCTGCTTTTAACTTACCAAGTTTATATAAGTTGAAGCTTCTGTTGCTATAACCCAAAGGTTCATCGGGATCAAGTTCAAGAACTTTATTGTAATATTTTATGGCCTCTTCATACTCACCCATGTTCTGATATTTATATCCAATATTGCCATAAGGAGCACTAAAAGTGGGGTCAATTTCTACTGCTTTTAGAAGGTACTTTAGTGTTTCATCACCTTTTCCAACTTCATCACACATGGCTCCCAAATTAACGAGCACCGCTATGTCTGTTGAATCAAAATTATAAGATTGCATTAAGTCGTCATACGCACCTTCAAAATCTCGCCAAGCCATTTTTGCCGCAGCGCGATTGTTTATAATTATAAATTTGCTTGTGTCATTTTGAGCATATTTAACGGCATTATTATAATCATCGATGGCTTCAGCGCTCATTCGCAAGCGAGTATATAACAATCCTCTTTCATCATACAATTGGCTTGATTTTGGAAACAGAATTATACCTCTACTGTATGCGTTTAAGCTTTCCTCAACTTTCCCTAGCTGAAGGAGACATTGTGCCCTAACAGCATGATAGTAATTAACTGTCATGTCCATCTCAATGGCGTTATCAATCGCTTTCAATGCGTTTTTGAAATCCTCTTTCAAAAAATAGTCACTCGATTTTAATTCGTATTCCTCAGCAGTTTGAGAATAATTAATACCTGCGATTGAAATTGAAAGGAGAATTAATAAGGTTTTCATGGATTTGATATTTGAAAATAGGATGCCTACAATTTAAGAAATGGAAGTTCGTGTTTAGTAAAGATAATCAATACAAGGGTTTATAAATACGTATTATGACGTGTATTGGGAATTATTTTTATTTGAAATTCAGGCTACTTGAAGAGTTGTGAGCAAAAAAATAGCAGCCCCATGTATAATGAGACTGTTATCAGATCTAGGTTTACTTTAGTGAAGGGTAAAGGTTTAATTATTTAACTCGGAATGGATCCGTAGATTCGTTTAAATCTGAGTTCACACATCCGTCGAAATTTTTATCTACGAATTTTTTGTCTACCTGAACAACGAGGTCCATTTGAAGTGTGTCAAATTTCTTCATTGGCTCATTCATCTTAACATTGATTAGATTTGGTGTTCTTGCATTTCCGAAGTAATAAACGAGGTCCATGTGATTTGCAAGAGTTGTCCAGATAGTTGGAGCGATATTCGGATGCCCAGGAAAACCGCCCATACTTATTGGGACTGAGGCATTCGCTAAAATCGATTTTGATTCAGACAAGGATTCGGTGATGTCCATTGTATATATAATGTCTTCTGTGTCTACAGAGTCTACCAATTGGTTGTAATAGAATGTCGCACGTTCGAAACGATCAGAAGGAAACGGCCCTCCTGGAATGGTTCGGCTCGGGAAAGCATTTTTTTTACTCCATTGCCAAAGCCAATAATCGTTGAGTTTTAATTGGATTTCGAAACTTGGTTCGTTGGTCATTACATTGCAAGAAGTATTTTGGACTACATCAGATTGATCCTCTAAATTTCCGCTGTAATAAATGTGAAATGTCGCTGTAGATTTCGGTGTGTCTTTGTAAACTTCAAAAATGGCAGACTCGCCAGTGTTGTCTGAAACCGATAAATGAAGCGCAGCTGGTTTAGTTGATCCAGGAACTTTTGCAGCAATTAATTCAATCTTATTGTTGTCAAATGCAAGTACGACTTCCGCAACACTAGCACAAGTATCTAATACAAATTGAACCCAGCGTAATACACTAAGTTGTTTGGTGTCTTTGTTATTTACAATCTCGTAATCTGTTCCGTTTGCATATAAAACATTAGCTACTAGCCCTTCTGAGTTCATCCCGTCGGATGCGGCAAAATTATCAGTTTCTCCCACCATTGCAACTACGCTAGCGTATTTGGCAATCCAAGACCATGGAGTATAATTGCCTACTTCTTCATCCTGGAATGGAGACTTTTCTAATCCGCTTTGAAATACAAATAAACTCGTTGAAAGTGGAGTTGCCCAATCCATATTTCTCGCTGTCGTTAAGTACTCTAAATGTCTGTTGTTAAATAGTCGTGTACACATAGTTTATTGAGTTTAATAGTTCATCCCTTTTCAGGATTTTATCTTGATTTATTAGTAATAGTAATAAATTGGGGGATTAATGCTGGTGGTATTTATACCTGAATTTCGCGTATAAATACCTGAATTTATAGGGGCTTTTAATAATTGTCTAATCCACAAGTATTTGTGATTTACGAATTTTCGTGATTTCGGATAATTTTAAATCAGGTACACTTAATCAATAATACCTAACGACTAATCTAAAGCCATTATATAAATAGGAAGCAAAACTCATATTTGTTCAAAATGAACGCTATGAAACGACTTAAAATTTCAATCCTATTTTCTTTAATCACTTTATTAATTGTTATAATCTCTGGCTGCGGGCAAACCCGCCAAGAGATTGTCAAAGTGGATCCGGCTTTTAGGAAGTACGTTTCAGCTTACACTTCAGGAATGGTCAGTCGTGAAGATGCGATTCAGATTGAGTTGGCCGACGAGATTGAGGATTACGAGAATTATCCCGATTGGAAATTGCAACAACTAATCACAGTAGAGCCGCACGTTGAAGGTAAGGTCGTGCTCGTTCATGAACGCTTAGTTGAGTTCGTGCCGAGCAGGCCAATGGGCGTAAATCAATTCTACACGGTATCTTTGAAATTGAATGAATTCGTTGATGTTGACGCAGGTTTCGAAGTGTTTAAATTTCAATTTGCAACACACGCTCAGAGCATCAATGTCGATTTTGATGGACTCAGAAGCTACAACCGCCATGAATTGAAGTACCAGAAATTGGAAGGTAGCATATCAACAACGGATTTCGAAAAGACGGATCACGTAAAGAAGGCTTTATCAATTTACCTTGATGGCAAGAAAATTCCATTCAAAATTGAAGAGAGATATGACAACGAATGGGATTTTGTTGCAGATAGCATTCCTCGTGGGACCAAGGATAAAAAACTCGTTGTGAAATGGGATGGGATTTTGATTAATTCCTTTTCAAATGGACGGAAAGAATTTGTCGTTCCATCATTGCACGATTTCTCTGTTAATAGCGTGAAAGTAAAAGAACAAGACGATCAAATTGTTGTATTGAATTTTTCAGATCCGCTTGAGCCACATCAATCATTGTATGGTATTATTTCCATTCCTGGAATTACAGATTTAAAATACAAGATCAATTTCAATACGGTAGATGTATATATTCCTGGCAGAAAAACAGGGGAGTATACAATTTTGGTCACTAATGGGATTAAGAACTCGGCCGGTTATAAAATGAATGAAAGTTATGACGCTCAAATTCACCTGAGTGATGCAAAGCCAGAAGTGCGTTTAATTGGTTCCGGTTCAATCTTGCCAAATTCTCAAGGCCTGATCTTTCCTTTTGAGGCAATAGCTTTAAAAGCCGTGGATGTTCGGATAATTAAGATTTATGAAAAGAATGTACACCACTTTTTACAGGTGAACAACTTGGATGGAGATGATGAATTAACGCGTTTTGGGAAAGTAGTCGTGGAGAAAAAATTGAGCCTTCAAACCGATTCAAAAAAGAATTTGAAACAATGGAACTCACATGTAATTAATCTGGAGGATTTGATTAAAACGGAACCAGGAGCGATTTATCAAGTGGCGATTAAGTTCAACAAAGCCTATACACTTTGCGAATGCAATTCAGAATCAAAAGCGCCAGAGTTAACAGCAATTAACAAAGGTTGGAACGAAGGAGATTGGCACCGCTATGGATTTAATGGCTACTCAACTTGGGGATACAACGACAGTGATGAAAGCCCTTGCAACGATAATTATTACTACGGTAGAGCAGTACGAAGAAATATTTTAGCATCGAACATTGGAATGATTTTTAAGTTGGAGCATGACAAAACAGCGCATGCAATTCTTACGGATATGGTTTCAACTTTACCAATGTCTGGAGCAACGGTCTCTTATTACGATTACACCAATAAATTGATTGCGAGTGGAACAACAAATTCCCAAGGAATGCTCGAAATTAAACTAAAGAACAAGCCGTTTTTGATGATTGCGAAAAGTGGCAAACAAAGAGGTTATTTGAAATTAACGGACGGCCATGTGAATTCTTTGAGCAAATTTGATATCGGAGGAGATCCAGTAGAGAAGGGCATTAAAGGTTTTATTTACACGGAAAGAGGCGTTTGGAGACCTGGAGATTCAATTTACATCAATTTCATTCTTCAAGATAAGAACCACAGCTTGCCGTTGAAACATCCTGTGAATTTTGAATTGGTTGATCCGAACGGGAACACGATTTATGAAGTGAGTAAGTCGGAGCATTGGAATGGTGTTTATGATTTCAGAACGGGAACAAGTGCAGAAGCTCCGACCGGAAGTTACAGCGCGCGCGTTACAGTTGGCGACAATACATACAAGAAATCAATTAAAGTTGAAACGATAAAACCTAACCGACTTAAAATTTACATTGATCCTGAGAAGGCCAACACGATTGATTCTTGTGAAATAGCAGCGAAATGGCTTCATGGAGCGAGTGCAAAAGGGTTAAAAGCGAATGTTCAAGTTCGGTTAACGTCAATGAAAACAACCTTCAAAGCGTACAAACACTATGTTTTTGATTCACCCATTCGAAACGGGGAAAGTGGAAGAGAAACGGCTTTTGATGGATTGTTGGATGCCGACGGAAAAGCGAAGTTTCTGAATTCATACGATGAAATTGAAGCATCTGCAGGGAAGCTCAAAGCACACTACACAACAAAAGTTTATGAAAAAGGAGGTGGTTTTAGTATTGATCATTCGGTGGCGCCATTCTCACCGTACGATACATACGTTGGGATTTCGATTCCAAAAGTGAGCATCTACGACAATACATTGGAAACTGGAACGAGCCATAAAATTGAATTGGTCACAGTTAATTCAAAAGGGAACTTGAAAAAGAACAATAAACTGAAGGTGAAAATCTACAAAGTAGGTTGGAACTGGTGGTACGATGGCTACGAAGACCTTGCTTCATTTACGTCGAGAAGCAGCACGATTTTTATTAAGGAAGTAAAACTCGACAATAAGAATGGGAAAACGAGCTTTGATTTTAAGGTTCAGAATGACGATTATGGAAAATATTTAGTTCTCGTTACCGACGAAAAGGGGAGGCATCAAACGGGGAAGTTAATTCACTTAGACTGGCCGTATTGGAGCCGTGCGAATCGTTCTGATAGTGAACATGCAACAATGTTGTCGTTTGCTACAAACAAGAAAAAGTACGTGGAAGGAGAGGACATTAGAATCAGTTTTCCTTCGCCTTCTGACGGAAGAGCGCTGGTGTCTGTTGAATCAGGGGAAAAAGTGGTGCAAAAGTTTTGGGTAGAAACAACGAAAGGAGAAACATCGTTTGAGTTTAAAGCAACAGCTGAAATGGCGCCAAATGTGTTTTTACATGTCACGATGATCCAGCCGCACAATGCGACGAAGAATGATTCGCCGATTCGAATGTACGGCGTAATGCCGATCGAGGTGGATGATCCATTTACACATTTACACCCTGTGATCACGATGAAAGATAAAATTCGTCCAGAGTCAAAAGCGAACATCAAAGTGACGGAAAGTAACGGTCGAAAGATGACGTATACTTTGGCAATCGTTGACGAAGGGTTGTTGGATTTAACGCATTTCTCGACGCCACGACCTTGGAATACTTTTTATGCGAAAGAAGCTTTGGGTGTGCAAACATGGGATATGTATGACAATGTCATCGGCTCTTTTTCAGGCAAGCTTGATCACCTCTTAAGTGTTGGTGGAGATGGATCTTATGACGAACAAGGCGGTCAGAAAGCGAACCGATTCAAGCCGATGGTGAAATTCTTAGGTCCGTTCGTTTTACCTGCAGGAGCTTCAAAAAACCATCAGGTGGACATTCCAAACTATGTCGGTTCCGTTCGGGTTATGGTGGTTGCTAGAGATAATGAATCTTATGGACATGTGGCTAAAGCTGTAGCTGTCAAAAAGCCGCTAATGGTTCTGGCAACCATGCCGCGTGTTTTGGGCACAGGTGAAGAATTTACACTTCCTGTTAATGTATTTGCGATGGAGAAGCATGTAAAAAACGTGACCGTTAGAATTGAAGCGAATGACATTTTCGCAGTCTCTGAGCCGAAATCAAAGAACATTCAATTTTCCCAAATTGGAGATGAGGTGATCAACTTCAAGTTGAAGACCAAACAACGCATGGGAATTGGAAAAGTGAAGGTAATCGCCACATCGGGAAATGAAGATTCTACGCATGAAATTGAAATTGATATTCGACCTTCCAATCCAACGATTTATGAAACGGAAGAGATTCAATTGGAAGCGGGTAAAAGCATCAGTGCTTCTGTTCTTTTTGATGGGATCGAGGGAAGTCAGAGTGCAACAATTGAAGCAACTACGCTACCCGCTTTAAGTTTAGGGAAACGCTTGGGGTATTTGATTGATTACCCTCATGGATGCGTCGAGCAAACAACGAGTGCGGTGTTCCCACAATTGTATTTATCGACCTTGGTTTCGTTGAATGCTTCAGAAAAGAAAGATGTAGAACGCAACATTAAGGCTGGAATCACACGTCTTCAATTGTTCCAAACGTACGAAGGCGGATTCTCTTATTGGCCAGGCGAATCATATGAAAGCGAATGGGGAACAAACTATGCAGGGAACTTCATTTTGGAAGCGGAATTGGCTGGATACCGTTTGCCATCGAACATGAAATCCAAATGGGTGAACTATCAAAAAGACAAGGCAATCAACTGGACAATGGACAATGGATTGAAGAAAAGAAAACAAGCTTCGACGCAATTGATTC
>JBLHVW010000091.1:0-14982 GCA_047628775.1 Salibacteraceae bacterium
TAAGTTCAAAAGGGTCGCCAACAGTGATTCCGGAAGAAGTAATTAGAGCAACCGAAGAAGAAAAGCAATATCAGATTACAATGTTGAAGGAACTGAATAACTCCTTTAAAACAGAAGTCGCTGATGGAATTCAAAAAATTCAAAGGGCCGCAATTCAGAATGATAACATCTTTGAACAATTGATGGAAACGAGTAAATACGCTTCTTTGGGTGAGATTACAAATGCTTTATTTGAAGTAGGAGGGCAGTATAGAAGGAATATGTAAGGATAACTAAGGGTTGAATTTAAAGGTGTTTACGATTCTATGTTTAAGATTTTAGTTTTTCTAAATTTATTGTTTTGTGTTACTTCTTGTAGTGACGAAGATCCATTAAATGTGAAAGTTGTAGACATCAAGGAACCTTGTGAATGTATCGATTTCACAAAAAGAAACGAGATCTATAACTACTGTATTGAAGAATTTGATCACGACCTTTTGAGTAAATGCGCTATTGATCATCCTGATCTATTGAATGTAAATCCAGAATCGCATTTGGGATTTACTAAATATACCTATACAATGGAATCAATGCATTTTTATTCGGTTGTCGGACTCGAATTTAAATTCTATCACAACTCTAACTAATTGTTGATAAAAAAGAGCTTACATTTTATTGTAAATCAATTCTATCTGCTTTCTTTGCTTTCTACTTTAGCAATTTTACTAGCCCTGATTTTCAGATAAATAGTCAATGGACTGTTAATAAATCAATCATAGTGTTTAAAACTATGAATACAGAACATTTCAACTGAGTTCAGAATAAACTATATTAAAGAAAATACTCGCCTTCTATGAAAATACTACTTGCTTTGCTCGCTTGCCTTTCTATTTTGTCTAGTTATTCTCAGAATCACAGTGAAAACATGAGTGCGATCAAAACTGTTGATCAAGCAAATAAATATGCAGCAAGCTTTAGAGAAGTAAGCGTGTCTTTGATAAATGCAGAAAATGATGTAGTATTTTTTGATGATATCGATACGACTGACCTTTCCAAATATGTAGGGACGTCAAGAACGTTTTACGGAAGAACAACAAAATTGATCGAAGACTCAATAATTCATTTAATCAACGTTCAAGTGATCTCTTTTGATCTATCAAAGACATCAAAAGAAATGGCGGACCTATTGCTTGGACAGATTTCTAAGAAAATGGATGCGGGTGAATCGTTTTGGGAATTAAAGAAAAAATACGGGCATACTTCGGCTGTTTTTGCAAGTTTTCCAAAACCAGTAGAAGCTGTAAAGAGAAAATACAGCTTAGCCGAAGATGCATTGGAAGTTGGAAAGAAATCAGATTGGGAAATTGTAGGAAGTAAGGATCAAGTTGGATTACTTATTGTTGAAAAAGCTGCGCACCCTGTGCATGCCTTCTTCGCAATTTCGTATTTGAACTTGGCCAATGTCAGATAAAACTGACGAATCAGAGAGATAGGCTCAAATCAGCAATGGTTTCAGCCTTTTTATTCTTTTGGTTAACCCAGTTTCATTAAATCCTGAATTAATCGAAAAGCGCAGCGATCCAAAAGGTGTAGCCAATCCAATAACCAAAACGTGTTTCTTAATCCTTGGCAAAATAATTGTAACTTAGATATGCATGAAAGTTATACTTCTAGCCTTTATACAGGCTTTTAAACCAACAACATTCAACCAATAATGAGAAACCTTCTTCTTTTCCTTTTCCTTTCTGCATCGATTTCCGCGTATTCTCAGAACCACAAAGACGCCATTTCCTCCATTAATACCATTGAAGATGCAGAAACTTACGCCGATGAATTTGATGAAGTGAGTATTGTTTTTTTGCATGAAGAGTTGGAGAATTCCACTTATATAGACATGAAGGATACACTCAAAGTAGGGGATGGCTTCAGCATGCAGTTTTACCGTTTGAAAGTAGTCGCACTTGGTGAGAAAGAACTTTTTCACTGCCGATACATATTCATTAATGAGTTTGAATTGGAAGAGGGTCAAGCAAAAAAAAATCAAGATTTAATTGTCAATAAACTGAGCAACGGAGACGCGTTTGAAGACCTTCACGCAAAGTACTCAATGGATAAAAACTTAAATGTTGGTGATTTAGGTTGGATTGACCCGGATCACATGGCAGAAGGTTTTAGAGATGCCTTGATTATGCATAAAAATGGAGATGTTTTTAAATGCTCAGAGGATTCGCTTGGTTGGCATTACGTTGTTGAGGTTACAGACAAGCCCAAGAAAATAAATGGACATTATGTACTGGTTTATCCAGAAATTACCAATATCGGGAATGATCAAAATATTGAGCACGAGGCCAATTTGAAAGAACTGAATTCGGCTAATGAAATGCGAGATTATGCAAGAAAGAACAGTGCTGTTAATATCCATTTATTCAATTCAGTGAATGATATGCAATTCTTCAGGAACCTTGAAGAGCTCAAAGAACAATCCGAAGTTATTGTTGGAAATAAAGTAGACATCGAAGGAACGCGGTACGTCATTTTAAAAGACACAACGGTTGCTTTGTATACGTTTCAGTACATTTTTATTGACGGCACTAAACTATCTATTGAAGAGCGAAAACGCAGAATAAATGACATTTATACAAGGTACAACGGCGGCGAAGAGTTTCAATCGTTAGTAAACGCATACTGGGCTGAGAATAAAGAGTACAGCACAATGACGAACATTGACGGCGCACTATTAATGCCTGAATTGTTAGCGCAGTTAAACATTAAAAAGCCAGGAGAATTATTCGTAGCCCGAACAAGTCAATCTTATTTTATTGGAATTCCATTAGAAGAGGTAACTATTGCCGAAGGCTATGTCGCGATTAGTTATCCTATAATGGTAAATTAAAGACTCTACTTTCTAATTTAGCGGGTATGAAAAATATCATTTTTATTCTGTGCATACTATTTGCGTCAAGTGCTATTGCACAATGCACAATAATTCCAACACCGTTGGTGTATTCTCCTGTTCAAGGGCATTTCATAGTTCCTGACACCTTAACAATTAACGCCCCTGATTTGCTACCAGCAACCTACAATTACCTTGAAAAGGAGTTGGCCGCTAGGTCAGTTGTTTTAATAAAGACAAGCAAATCAGAAGATTTAAGAATTTTACGGGACGATCATGGTTCGGAAAATAGCTATGAAATGAACATTTTGAATACTATCGCGATTTCTTTTAAGTCGGATAACGGAGCTTTCTATGCCGTGAATTCAATTCTTCAAATGATTATCGAGAAGGACGGTCAGCTAGCGATCCAGAAATGCTTTATTTTGGATGAGCCTCGATTCGATTGGCGGGGATTGCACCTTGATGTTAGCCGTCATTTCTTTGATGTTGATGAGGTTAAAGGATTCATTGATCTGATGGCTTTGTACAAATTCAATAAATTCCATTGGCATTTAACAGACGATCAAGGTTGGCGGATTGAAATTAAAAAATACCCCAAACTGACATCGATCGGTGGATTTAGAGACAGCACTGTTATTGGTCATTTCTCAGATTCACCCCGTAAATACGAAACTGAAAATTATGGCGGTTTTTATACCCAAGAAGAAATTAAAGAGGTAGTTGCTTATGCGAATACGAAGTTTATTACTGTTGTTCCTGAAATTGAAATGCCTGGACACAGTCGAGCTGCTTTGGCCGCATATCCTGAGTTTTCATGCACAGGAGAGTTGAATCCAGTTCCTGGTCTTTGGGGCGTTTTTGACGATATTTATTGTTCCAAGGTGGAATCAATCAATTTCATGAAAGACGTTTTAGCTGAAGTTCTTGAACTTTTTCCATCCGAATATATCCACATCGGAGGGGATGAGGCACCGAAAGAAAGATGGAAAGAATGCAAGCAGTGCCAAAAAGTGATCAAGAAAAATAAATTGAAAGACACACATGAGCTGCAAAGCTATTTTATCCGTCAGATGGATGCGTTTTTAACGGAACATGGACGTAAATTAATTGGCTGGGACGAAATTCTCGAAGGAGGTTTGTCTCCAAACGCAGCAGTAATGTCTTGGCGTGGAGAAAAAGGTGGGATTGAAGCTGCCAAACAAGGGCATAACGTCGTAATGTCGCCAACTGCATATTGTTATTTCGATTATTACCAAAGCGCTCATGATATTGAACCGCTGGCAATTGGCGGGTATTTACCCTTAGAAAAAGTTTACAAATACGATCCTGTCCCAGAAGAATTGACGGAAGAACAAGAAAAATTAATTCTAGGTGGACAAGCCAATTTATGGACGGAATATATCGCTACGATGGATCATGCAGAGTACATGGCTTTTCCACGAGCATTGGCTTTGATCCAAAGTTTGTGGTGTAAAAACAAACCAGAATACGATGTGTTTCTTGATACCTATTTGAAGTATCAGGAAGATTATTTGAAACTTCACAATGTCAATTTTGCCAATTCAATACATTATCCTGAAATGATTATTGAACGATCAGAAAAGGGTATTAGCATTGGCTTTAAATCAGTTGATACGACTTCTATATTCCATATTCAACAGTATGTTGTAGGATTTGGTGAGTACAGTATTGATTCGGATTTGAAAACAAATGAACGAATAGAAGTCGGTAGAAATCAAATAGGAAAAGTACTGCCGCATTGGAGAATTACGTCGAATGGTTTTGAAGGGGCAGCGGAGTATGATTTTGAATTTCATTGTAGTATTGGGCTTCCCATAGATTTGATCACGCCTCCACATCCAAAATTCGATCACAACGGAAGTTTAAACTTAGTAGATGGAGTTTCAGCAGGGGGTGAGTTCAAAGGGACAGATTGGTTGGGATTCAACGAGAATCACATCGAAATGATCGTTGATATGGATGACTCCAAAGAAGTGAATGGTCTCAAAATCGGATTCAATGACAACAATGGGTTATGGATTTATTTGCCAGAAAGAGTCACTTTGTACGCTTCGGATGATTCTGAAAATTGGAAGGAAATAGGAAGTGGAATTGAGTTTAAAGACAGAGAGAATGAAATTTCTTTTCCAAGCACCAAATCAAAATTCATCAAACTCGTAATTAAACCAATGGATGAAATTCCAGTTGGAAATGGCGGAGCAGGAAGTGTCCCATGGACATTCATTGATGAAATAGAATTTTTAAGAACAAACTAGGTATGGAATTAGAATTATGTGCAGCATCGATTGAAGCAATTCAACTGGCGAAAAAATATAATTTATCGAGAATCGAATTGTGCCAAAACTTGGAGCAAGGCGGTATTACACCTTCGCCAGGGTTAATTGAATACGCCTTGGCTTATGGAGTTGAAACACACGTTTTGATTCGCCATCGACCGGGTGGTTTCCGATATACTGATGACGAAATCGAAATAATGGTACGCGATATCCTTGAATGCAAGGCGATTGGAGCGCAAGGTGTTGTTATTGGCGCATTGAATGAGCGCGGATTGATTGACGAAAAATCAATTGGATTGATGATGGAACAAGCGCAGGGGATGACGGTTTCTTTTCATCGTGCATTTGACGATACTTTTGAGTTTGGAAAATCCCTAGATACGTTGATTGAATTGGGAGTTGATCGCGTTCTTTCCGCTGGTTTGGCAAGAAACGTTGATCTTGGACTTTCAATATTGAAGGAGATGAAAGCGTATGCAGGGAACCGAATCCAAATTATGCCAGGAGGTGGCGTCAATGCATCCAATATTGCTAAGATTAGAGATCAGGTTCAACCGGATGCAATTCACTTTTCAAGCACGGAAAACCATCTTTTGGATGAATCTTCGATGTTCTCCGAGACTATTATGAAAGTGAGTGAAGAGAAGGTGCAGCGTCTTTTGAAGCAGATTTTGTAGAACGTTCGATCATTCGAAAGTTAGACCGGTATTCGCAGGGATCAACGCAGAGATTCCTAGTGCTGATACGAATTGAGTTAATAACTCTCTTGCGTCTCCTATGTTTGTAAAACACTTTTGTCAATTAAGTTTTAAAAAAATAATTTACTTAGAAAAAAGTGAAAAGGAATGAGAGCACATTTGCGTCCAAACAACCATCAAGATATTTTCAAGCGGAGAGATCGCCCCATCCTTTTTTATCTCTTCGAGTTTGAACAGAATGTAAGGAATGTAGTAATGCTTCATATCCAGAATATCTAAAAAGGAGACAAAACGAAGGGAGATTTTCACTTAAAAATGTAAATCGAGGAGTATGAAAAGTTTATTTAATATGTTGCGGGTGTTGATGTTGCACAAAAAGAGTTGATTTTTTCTCTAGGAAGAATGTCGGAAGATTTTGAAATAGAAATTTTCGCTTAAAAGGTATTCCCAAATCATCAAAAGGGCTTTAAGACGTTATTCTCTTGGGTAATTGTATTACCATTGCAAATATATTCCCATTAAATGAAAAATACGTTTATCATTTTGACATTTATTCTGAGCTTTAAAAGCTCTGGTCAAAACCATGAAATAAGTTTGAATTATAGAATTGGTTTAGCTACTAATCAAAATCAAATTACAAATCCAGACTTTAGTAATCACTTGGAATACAAACAGGCGGATACAAGGTTTGACCAAGGTGTAACACTTGATTATGGCTATAAGGTTTGGAAGAAATTGAATCTTTTTGTAAGCGGAGGTATCGAGGTGTCAGAATCAAAAAACTACTTTAGAATCACTGATGGCCCAGGAGGGTATCATCTTGCTAACGTTGAAATGAACACTGGAAGATTTGCCTATCGAATAGGACTTAATAAGCAATTTTCTTTTTTTGAAAACAAAATGATTCTTGATATTGGATGTCATATTGTTGACCGTTTCTATTTCTCAGACTCAAAATTATATTCACAGCCAGCAACAACGAGTCATTTAGATTGGATCGATTATGAATATGAACTAGAAACAAAACATGGTGAGTATTTCTTGAACCCTAACGGTATTCAAAACAAAATGTATATGTTTTTGAATCTTGATTATTCTCTAGGGTTAAAACTCAAGGTGTCAAAAAATATGTTCATGAATCTTGGACTCAACTATGCACGAAACAATATTTCATTCTATAATTTCAATTACGTTGTAACGCATTATGACGGAGGCTCTTCTATACCAACATCAATTTATACAAATGAAGGAATTGAAGATATTGCAAAATATGGAATTCGTGACCATTTTATATACTTGAATATGGGATTGAGTTATAAATTCAATTATAAGTAGATTACCTTTTTTAAACACAAGGCTTATTGAATTCATAATCCCTTACGTCGTTGATGAAATATTCCCCCTCAACAATCGTTAGAACACCATGCGCATCTTGTTTATTTTATTTCTCTTTATCACTCCATTTTCATTCAGTCAAGACTGTGACTCCATTCCCGAGATAAACAAAAAAATTGTAAAGCTCGCGAAGAAGAAGATCGGAAAGAAAGTTGATCGTGGAGAATGCTGGGATTTAGCCAAATACGTTCTCGATGAAACAGATGCGGAATGGGATAAGTTTGAAGTATACGGCGAACTCATCAATTGGAAAAAAGACTGTATCAAGCCCGGAGATATCATTCAATTTGAGAAGATTAAATTAGAATGGGAAGATGGCAACGCTACTTACAATGAAGAGATGAAACACCATACGGCTGTCGTTCACAAAGTGATTTCAGAAGATCTAATTCTTGTTCTCCACCAAAACACAGCAGAGTTTGGTCGAAAAGTAGGTTCGTCAAAATTGAGGTTGGACGCAATTAAAAAAGGGAAATTGTATATCTATAGACCTGTTGAATCCGATTAAATTCGCTCAAGAACGTATTCAATCAACTCAAGCATATCGTCGTTGTATCCTGCCGAGAATTCCTTGTTCGGACGGTTTGCGATCCCAAGACAAATAGTAGCGCATTCATGCCCAAGTTCTTTTCCCAAACTAAACAACGCCGAACTTTCCATTTCAAAATTCGTGATTCTGTGCCCACCAGAATTGAACGAAGTCAGTTTATCATTCAATTCAGCCGTTCTGTTCTTTAAGCGCAATTGACGCCCTTGAGGACCATAAAAGCCACTTGAGGTCACAGTGATACCCTCTTTCGTTTTATCCGAACTTAGCTTATTAAACAATCCACTCGACGCTTCTGTGGTATACGTGTGTATTCCTTCTGGCAATCCAATATGATCCGTGATTGTCTTATTCAATGCTTTTTCCTTCTCGTTAAATTCAATTTCGTAGAAATGGGCAACATTATCCAAGCCATACGCATGCGTTGACAGGATAAATGAATGAACGGGTATTTCAGGATGCAAAATACCGCAAGTACCAATTCGAATAAGATTTAAGGAAGTGAACTCTTTCTTATCGATCCGATTGGCAATATCAATGTTAAAAAGCGCATCCAATTCATTAATCGTAATGTCAATGTTGTCTGTTCCTATACCAGTAGAAAGCGCGGTTATTCGTTTGTCTTTGTACATTCCTGTTTTACAAACAAACTCTCTGTGCTGTGACGAATGCTCAATAGAATCAAAAAATGATGCTACTAAGTCCACACGTCCCTGATCGCCAACAAGAATTACGTTTTCAGCAACATTGTCTATAGATAATCCAAGATGATATACATGACCATTGGCGTCTAGGACAAGTTCGGTTTCAGGATATTGCATAGGTATTTTTTAGTGAATACTAAAAGTAGACAATTTAAGTCTTTAGCACAATAAAAAAGTCCCTCCCGATTTACGAGAAGGACTTTTAAATTAATGTATGATATTCCTAGTTCCCTAAGCTTCCAAATACTTTCTTAAGAATATCAGTCACTCGAGCAATTGGATCCAATCGAATTTTGTTTTCTTCTTTTGCTACCATTACGAACAAACCTGCAATTGCTTTCTCAGTTACGTAATCGTTCAGGTCTGGATTTAACTTGTTTCCTCCAGTAAGCGTCATTGCAGAATTATATTTTGTAATGATTGGGTTCCAATAATCAGTCAATTTCACTTTTGCAATCGCTGCTTCAACTTTAGGTTTGAATGCATCTTTCAATGCACTCGAAGTTGCACCTTTAAGGTAATTCGTAGCAGCACCTTCGCCACCTCTTAAAATTCCAAAAGCATCTTGAATACTCATTCCAAGAATTGCACTTTTGAAAATTGGCAATGCTTCTTTCGTTGCTTCTTCAGCTGCTCTGTTTAGCGTTGTTTCAAATTTTTCAACCTGACCGCCTAAGCCCCAGCTTAATGCTTTGTCTTTAACTTTTTGGGCATCTGCAGGAAAAGGCAAACGAATTTCACTGTTTCCTAAAAAGCCATCCGTTACAGATGTTAGGTTAACTGAATTTTTTATTCCAACATTTAAAGCCTCTTTCAATCCAGAGACAACTTCTCCTTCTGTCAAACTTGGTTCAGCTGTTTCTGTTCCTTCAGTTGATAATACTGATCCAGCAACTTCCTCTAGGACTTCACATGATACGATTGAAACTGTTACGATTAATGCAAGTGGTATGAATATTTTTTTCATGGGTTTTATTTTTTTCAAACTTAATAACTTTTAGTGTATTACAAATGCAATGCCATTCATAAAAAAAGAGGCCTGGATTTAACCAAGGCCTCTTTTAATTTTGTTATTATGCGTCTTTTATCGAATAAGATTAATTGATCCAGAGAATTCTTCTTTACCATCGTCATAAAGATTCGTAACTCTAGCCCTCCAAGCATACGTTCCATTTTGAACAGGCTTGCCTTTGAAAGTTCCGTCCCATCCAACTGAAGGATCATGACTTTCCCAAATTAATTCTCCCCATCTGTTGAAGATGAACATGTCGTAATCGTAAATATCAATTCCAGAAATTTGAGGTTTCCAATTTTGGTTGAATTCATCGCCATCTGGCGTAAATGTATTCGGAGCGAAGAACAATACATCTGGAATAACATGGAAGATATATGTAACTGTATCTACACATCCTCTTTCCGTTACTACAGCCAGTGTTATTGGGTATTCACCTACAACTCCTTCAGGGAATTGGAATGATGGTGTCTCAGATGAACTAGTCATTGGTGATGAACCTGGACTGTACCAATCCCATGCTACAACATCAAATGATGATTTATCTTGCATGAATACTGATGTTTCAAAAATCGTTGCAGGATTTGTTGAGAAGAAGAAGTCTGCTGTTGGCGTTGGCTTCACTTCAATGATTGAAGAAATGGAGTCTTCATAAACACATCCATAAACCGAGGTTATTGTCATGTTTAAAGTATATGTTCCAACTTCGTCAAACCACATTGAAATAGAATCACTCCCAGCTTCTAACATTGATAACTTAAGTGAGCCAAAGTCCCAATATGTTGTCGCAATCTCTCCACTGTTTGTTGAAGTATTTGTGAACTCATAATATCCCGGCACACATTTTTCAACTTCATCAGGAATTGCACTAGGTACAATCGGAGTAGGGAAATAAATTAAAGTACACTCTTCATCTGTTGGTGAACCACATGCCTCAGACATAACGACACAGTATGTAGTATTCGTTATTGAAGGGTCAACTGTGATTTGATCTCCAGTTCCAATTACAGTGCCATTTTCAGACCATGTAAATGTGTGAAGAGTTGAACCACCAGTTCCAGTTACTCCCAAAGGAATATCATCTTCAGGACAAATTTGAGTGTTTGCTGTGATAAATGTAATACTTAAAGGTGTAGGCTCATTAAGAGCACCTTGTATAGTTATAATACATCCATTCGCATCAGTTATTGTTACGATATGTTGTCCAACGAATAAGTCTGATGCAATATTTGTTGTCGATACTGAATTGTCCCAAGAATACGTGTAAGGAGGAGTTCCTTGAATAACATTTAATTCAATCATTCCATCATTTCCACTGTTACAAGTAACATCCGTTTGGTTTGAAATATTTGCAATCATTCCTGGGATTTCAATAACATCAATAGTTACAACTCCAAGGCAACCGATGTCAGAAGTGATTGTACAATTGTATTGTCCCGCTGTTAGGCCTACCGCAGTTTGCGTTGTTTGCATTAAAGGATCATCCCATTGATACACAATGTTACCTAACATTGGAACCATTTCAGCAAATGCTGTTCCATCGTTTCCGCCAGGACAAGAAATCACAGTGAAAGAACCTTGGAAAGCAGCAGGAGTATCTCCTACAATAATATTTGCAGATGACAGACATCCCAAAGCATCCCACATTTGAACAACGTAGTTACCAGCGAATACACCAGTCACCGTTGCTGTCGTTTGGTTTCCAAGTCCAGGCCAGTTGAATGTATAAGGTGCCAATCCACTATTAGGTGTTGCTGTAACCGTTCCTATTCCTGAAGAACAAATATCATCAGTCATTGATGCAGAAACACTTGATGTAACTCCTGTAATGAATGTTGTATCACCACCGCCTCCAACACCATTCGAACATGATACAGCAGAAAGTGTGAGGAAATATCCTGTAGTACCAGGTAAAGTTGGGTTAACAACTAAGAATCCAGAATTGTAAGGAAACGTTTGTCCCAAAGTGTTTTGCCAAGCATAAGTGCTGTTTGGGCTTAGGACACTTAAATAAGGAATCGTTGAAATTGTATATGCCATTGTATTATTAGGTGCAGTAGGAGTATACAATCTAGCATCACTTATCGCTGCCCATGTTGAGTTGTTTCTTCCCGGCGTAGCATGTGCAATAGTTCCACCTTGATTTTCAGTTGCCTGAATTGCCAATCCACCATTCCAACCACCAGCGACTGGTTTAAAACCTAAGTGGTATTCAATAGTATTAGATGTTTCGTTAAGAATCATTCCCATATAAGAACATTCACCACCTCCACCGAAGGCCATAATATCTTTATAAAGAACAATAAATTGTCTATTTGGTGCAACACCCAATGTTTGGTACATAATCTCTCCTTGAGGAGAAGCAAAAATACTAGGGTTCATATCATGATAAGCAGGCATACAAGCATCCATTGCGTCATCAAACACAGTACTAGGTAAGGCTCCAACTCCACCAAGAGCCCAAGGACAATATCCATTTGCTTCAGTTAAGTCAAAGGTTACAACTCCGTTAGAACCAATAACACATTGTGTTTTATTGTTACCATAGAAGTTAAATGTAAATCCAATTGGTACAACTCCACTGTAAGAGTCATCCGTTAAATTTACAAAAGTTGGGTTGGGCAATAACAAACCTGCTGTTGTACCAGGGTTACAATCTTCGATTGTAACTGGCGATCCTTGACAAACTACAGCATCAGTACCAAGACAAACCGTAGTTTGTGCATTAACAGATGTGAAACTTGCTAAGATAATAGATAATGTTGTTAGTGCCTTTGTCATATATTTCATTGTAATACTATTTCTTTTCACTCTCTTAGACGAGTTGGCTTTAAATAAGTTGCTCATTATCATAATAAATTTTACTACGTATTGTAGTTAATAATACAAATCTAACGCTTATAGAATTAATCACACTTACTAGACAATGTTTTGAGGCGTTCAAATCCAACATAAAATAGATTTAGCAGTCCAAACATATATTTAACAATATGTGCTTGAAACTTAAAAATTATTTACATTTACGACCTGAAATAAACCAATTATAAATGTCAAATAAATATCAATCACAAATTGATGCTTTCATGGACAAAGTGAAAGCTTCTAATGGTCACGAAACGGAATTTTTACAGGCTGTACATGAAGTAGCAGAAGCTGTTATACCGGTGATCGAAGAAACGCCTAAGTATAAAAATGCAAAAATTCTTGAGAGAATGGTTGAGCCAGAACGTACAATCATGTTTAGAGTACCTTGGTTGGATGATAAAGGTGAAGTTCAAGTAAACAGAGGTTTTAGAATTGAGTTTAACTCAGCTATTGGTCCTTATAAAGGTGGATTAAGATTCCACCCTTCTGTGAATTTGTCGATCCTTAAGTTTTTAGGATTCGAACAAGTCTTTAAAAATTCTTTGACAACACTTCCAATGGGAGGAGGTAAAGGGGGTGCTGATTTTGACCCAAAAGGGAAATCAGACAATGAAGTCATGAAATTTTGTCAATCTTTCATGACTGAGCTTTCCAGACACATCGGTCCTAATACTGATGTTCCTGCTGGAGATATTGGTGTTGGTGGAAGAGAGATAGGTTATATGTTTGGACAATACAAGAGAATTCGAAATGAATTTACTGGTGTTTTAACGGGTAAAGGATTGAATTGGGGAGGATCTTTGATCAGAACAGAAGCAACTGGTTATGGTACTGTTTATTTCGCAAAAGAAATGTTAGCGACGAAAGGTGATTCGTTCCAAGGGAAAACAGTAGTTATCTCTGGATCTGGAAACGTTGCTCAGTACGCTTGTGAGAAAGTAACTGAATTAGGAGGGAAAGTGGTAACACTTTCAGATTCTTCTGGATTCATTCACGATACAGACGGAATTGATGCTGAGAAATTGGCGTTCATTATAGATTTGAAGAATGTAAGAAGAGGTCGTGTTTCTGAATATGCAGATAAATATCCTTCAGCGACGTTCACAGCGGACTCTCGTCCTTGGAGTGTTAAAGCGGATGTAGCTTTACCGTGTGCGACTCAAAATGAATTGAATGGTGAAGAGGCTGCTCAACTTATAGCAAACGGTGTTATGGCTGTTGCAGAAGGAGCTAACATGCCAACAACTCCTGAGGCAATCGAAGCATTCCAAGCTGCAAATGTGTTGTTTGCACCAGGAAAAGCGTCTAACGCTGGAGGTGTTGCAACATCTGGACTTGAAATGTCTCAAAATTCGATGAGATACAATTGGACAAGAGAAGAAGTTGATGAAAAATTACACACAATTATGGTTTCAATCCACGAAGCTTGTGTTAAGTATGGTAAAAACGAGGATGGTACAATTGACTACGTGAGAGGTGCAAACATTGCAGGTTTCGTTAAGGTAGCCGATTCAATGATTGATCAAGGTCTAGTATAACTCCCGATTAAAAATAATAAAAGCCACTTCGTTAATTCGGAGTGGCTTTTCTTTTGAAATAGTATTCTTTGGCTATACAACTTTAGACTGAGAACATTTTGAATTTTTTTCACATCAAATTAATCTATTTGTTAGATTTGTTTTAAACAATGTTGAACTATGGCTGTCCTTGATAAAAGAACAATAGAGTATAATCGTATAGGTTTTGATGACGCGGAACTTCTTGGAATTTACAAGAGAATCCTTAAGCCACGACTGATTGAAGAAAAAATGTTAATCCTTCTTCGTCAAGGTAAAATTACAAAATGGTTTTCTGGTTGGGGACAAGAGGCTATTTCTGTCGGTACTACTTATGCAATGAAAAATGAGGAGTACATCTTTCCGATGCACAGAAACCTCGGTGTTTTTACAACGAGAGACATTCCATTAAGCCGGCTTTTTGCGCAATTCCAAGGCAAGATGTCTGGATTTACAAAAGGTAGAGATCGATCGTTTCATTTTGGTACTCAGGAATACAATATTGTTGGAATGATTTCGCATTTGGGACCTCAATTGGCTTTGGCTGGTGGAGTAGGGCTTGCATCGAAAATTAGAAATGAGAAAAAAGCTACACTGGTTTTCACTGGAGACGGTGGAGCGAGTGAAGGAGATTTTCATGAAGCTTTAAACGTTGCTTCTGTTTGGGATTTGCCAGTGATTTTTGCCATTGAGAATAACCGGTGGGGGCTTTCAACGCCGTCGTCTGAGCAATTCAGATGCGAGCAATTCATTGATAAAGGGATTGGATATGGAATGGAAACGATGCAAATCAATGGAAATAACATTCTTGAGGTTATTACTGCGGTTCGTAAGATATCGGAGTCAATGCGTAATGACCCTAAACCAATTTTACTTGAATTGATGACGTTCAGAATGAGAGGTCATGAAGAAGCGTCTGGAACGAAATACTATCCTGAAGGTTTGCAAGAGGATTGGGCGCCTTATGATCCGATAGATGCATTCACAATCTTCTTGAAAGAGGAAGGGGTTTTGACGGACGAAATTCAAGAGG
>JBLHVW010000092.1:0-14773 GCA_047628775.1 Salibacteraceae bacterium
GCCGCTTAGAAAAGATGAAGTTTTCAGATTTTAAAATATCAGACGAAATAAAGCAACAGTTAGAAAGCTTAGGTTTCAAACGTCCTACGGATATCCAGTTCAAAGCTATTGGTCATATTTTGGATGGAGAAGACGTTATGGCTATTGCTCAAACAGGCACGGGTAAGACAGCCGCATTTGCCATTCCAACGATTCATCTTATTCAGAAAAAGAAGACCAAATACACGAAAGGAACAGTGCGTTGCCTTGTTATGGTTCCGACGCGCGAGTTGGCAAAGCAAATTGCTGGTGTTTACCGAGAAATTGGAAAATATACAGGCGTTAAAGTTTTTGGGCTTTTCGGCGGAGTAGAGCAAGAACAGCAAATTGCGACTCTTAATAATGGTGTCGATGTTTTGGTCGCGACCCCAGGTAGAATGTTTGATTTAATTTCTCAAGGAGAATTGGATCTGTCCAAAGTAGATTATTTGGTTTTAGACGAGGCAGATTTAATGTTAGATCTTGGCTTTGCAAAAGATATTTCGGATGTAATGCGGTTTTTGCCTCAAAAACGTCAAACGCTTTTCTTTTCCGCGACAATTTCTAAGAAGATTAAATCATTGGCTTACAATGTGGTTCGGAATGCAATTCGAATTCAAATATCGGCGAAGAATCCTGTTGCAAAAAACATCTCACATTCTGTAATGTTTGTAGATATGGACGATAAACGTTTTTTCTTGGAGAGTATGATTAAGGAATATCCTGAGAAAAAAGTTGTTGTCTTCGGAAGAACAAAGGTCCGTGTTGGTCGAATAGTTGAGGCTATGAAACGCGTGGGAATTGAATCAGAAGCGATGCACGGTGGAATTGAGCAGCGTGAGCGGTTTGATATCCTTGATCGATTTAGATCATCTGAAAATAAGATTTTGATAACAACGGATGTAGCAGCGCGTGGAATTGATATTCCAAGCGTGGAATATGTTGTGAATTATGACTTGCCTGAAGATCCTGAGAATTATGTTCACCGATGTGGACGAACTGGGAGAGGGAAGAATAAAGGTCAAGCGATTTCGTTCTGTAGCGAAGATGAAAAACCTTTATTAGAAGAAATTGAGAAATACACTGGCGAAGACATTGAGCAATATGAGGTTTCTTTGAGCGAATACCGCGAGATTCTCAATGAATCAGAAGATGGAACCAATAATTGGCAATGGTTATTGAAAAAAGACAGCGAAGAAACGGGGACCGAAGACGAGTGGTAACTATAAAACGCTTCTTTTAAGTTCATTGGTACTATCCAAAAGAAGCTTTTAGATAATATTCACTTCTCGCTCTAATTGAACGCCAAACTTTGATTGTACATCTTCAATTATTTGAGTAGACAGATCAAATATATCGGATCCAGAACTATCGGCGTAATTCACAAGAACCAAAGCTTGATTTTTGTGAACTCCATAAGATCCAAAGGTTTTTCCTTTCCATCCGGCTTGTTCAATTAACCATCCCGCTGCTAACTTAATTTTTCCGTCCGGAGCAGGGTAATTGGGAAACTTCTCAAATTTTGTTTTCAATTGGTCAACGATATTTTGTTCCACAACTGGGTTTTTAAAGAAGCTTCCGGCATTTCCAATCTCAGCAGGGTTTGGAAGTCGCGATGATCGAATGGCAATCACGGCATTACTGACGTCGCGAATTTTCGGGTATCTAATTCCCTTTTTGTCCAATTCAGCTTTTATTGCTCCATAACTCGAATTGATTCTATGCGACATGGAAAGTCTGTAAGTCACAGAGAGAATAATATATTGATTCTTTAATTTTCTTTTGAATATACTTTCGCGGTAGCCGAATTCGCACTGTTTTTTATCGAATGTATGGATTTCGCCACTTTCAATATGATAAGCTTCTAAATCCACAAAAACATCTTTGATTTCCGTCCCATACGCTCCGATGTTCTGCATCGGGCTCGCTCCAACACTTCCAGGGATAAGAGATAAGTTTTCAACGCCTCCAAAACCTCTTTCAATGCATTCTAAAACAAATGTATGCCAAACTTCTCCTGCCCCCACTTTTACATAGGCTTCGTCTTCATTTTCATAAATAACCTCGAATCCTTTAATTTCATTTTTTATGACCAATCCATTAAAGTCTTTGGTGAATAGGATATTGCTTCCTCCTCCTAGAACTAATAATTCATCCTCGCCTTTCTCGCTCAATGCGGCTTTGAGTTGCTCCACAGAAGAAAATGAGGTGTACCGATTGGCAAATACTTCTATTCCAAAAGTATTATGGGGCTTGAGACTTACGTTTTGACTAATCATATATCAAAAGTACAGTTCTCCATCTTTCCAATTCGACTCCTAGAAATTAATTACTCACGTCGAGATGTTGTTAATTCCAAGCCGCGAAGTTATCTTTGGAATATGAAATTAAGACAAGTCGATTTAGCGGATATAAATAGATTCTCCGAAAACACGCTTATGCAGGTTTTAGGAATGGAATGTATTGAAATTGGAGATGATTTTATTCGCGTTCGAATGCCTGTGGATAAACGCACGCATCAACCAATGGGATTGTTACACGGTGGTGCAAGTGCTGCGCTGATCGAGACAATTGGGTCCATGGGATCGACTTTATTACTAGACTTGGAAAAAGAAGTGCCCGTTGGATTAGAGGTCAATGCAAACCATGTTGGCGGAATAAGCGAAGGGAATGTTGTCGCTTTGGGCAAAATCGTTCATGCTGGAAAGCGAACGCATCTTTGGCAAGTAGACATTACGAATGAAGAAACAGGAAAATTGATTTGTACTGGCCGATTAACAATCATGATAATTCCAAGACCCTAATTGAGTGATCTATTAAAATACCGATTTCCAAATGAAGAAAAGCGGAAGAAGCTAGGCGATTTTGTTGCTTTAGAGCGTTTGGAGGGCTTTGAAGGTTTTGTTGTCAAAGCTTTCGTTGGAGAAACATATTTTGGTTTTCAGGAATCGAATGACTCTCGAGAATCGTATTATAACTCGGAAATCAAACCAACATGTTATTCCAAGAATGAATACCTCGACTTGGCCAATCAATACCTTGAACAATTTAAAAAAAATCGAGTTTCAAAAGCGATTCTATCGAGAGTTAAAAAAGTCAGTTCCCCATTAAATCCAGAAATATACTACGATGCGCTGTGCGAAAAATACCCGAATGCTTTTGTCTATTTAATTTCGAGTAAAGAATTCGGAACTTGGATAGGTGCGACGCCTGAAGTTCTTGTCTCTATAGAAAATGGAATTGGAAAAACAATGGCGTTGGCGGGAACGCGACCTGCAAATGATTCGATTGAATGGACGGACAAAGAATGCGATGAGCAGCAATATGTCACGGGTTATATTGATTCAAAATTAAAAGAACTTGCTTTTGATACTATTAAATATGACGGGCCAAAAACAGTTGTGTCCGGCCCCGTTGAGCATTTGCGAACAGATTTTGAGTTTGAAATGAAGACTACAAGTCGAGTTGAATTGATAGAAACATTGCATCCAACACCAGCGGTTTGCGGTTTGCCCTTGCGCGAATCTTTTGAAATGATCAATGAAATTGAAGGGCATGATAGAGGATTGTATACGGGACTAATTGGTTGGATTGGAACAGAAACACAGCTGTATGTCAACCTGAGATGTGCTCAAATAATTGATACAGAATGTTATCTGTATGTCGGTGGTGGATTAACCATTGATTCCAATCCAGAAAATGAGTGGGAGGAAACGGAAAATAAAGCGAAAACACTATTGAACGTAATGGAAAACCTGTAATTTCGCACCTAGAATGATTACAACAGTAAAATCGGGTATAGCAAGGTTTATAAATGCATGTGTCTCAAATGGAATGACACATGTTGTTTGTTCGCCTGGTTCAAGAAACGCAGCCTTGATTATCGCAATAGATAATCATCCTTCGCTGACTTCAATTGTAATACACGACGAGCGTTCTGCCGCATTTTACGCCCTCGGAATGTCGCAACAACTGAAATCACCGGTTGGACTTGTTTGTACTTCTGGTTCTGCAATGTTGAATTATTTCCCCGCTGTTGCCGAAGCTTTTTATCAATGCGTCCCAATCGTTGTGATAAGCGCGGACCGACCTCAAGAATGGGTGAATCACGGAGACGGGCAAACGATCATGCAAGTTGGTGCGTATGGCAAACATATTCGTTTCGAAGCTGAAGTGTCAGAACTTGTTTCGAAAATTGAATACGCCGAATTCGATGAAAAAATCAACACTGGATTTAAAAAAGGGAATGGAGCTTGGAAAGGCCCTATTCATTTTAATTGTCCTATTTCAGAGCCGATGTACGATACGGTTGAGGTTGAATTGGATTCAATAGAAACGATTGCGTCAATCGAGATGCCAAACATCTTGACAGAAGGGCTGCTGTCAGAATTAAAAACGACTTGGGAAAGTTCAAAACGCAAATTGATTCTTTGTGGTCAGATGGAAAAGGATGCTTTCCTTCAATCCAAACTGTCCGATTTAGCTGTCGATAACTCAGTAATTGTAGTAGTTGAAAACACTTCGAACTTGATTGATCAGAAATTCATTCATTGCATCGATAGAACACTAGCTGCTTTTCCTGAAGAAGAGGTTGAGAATTTTAAACCTGATTTACTAATTACAATTGGTGGCGCAATCATTTCAAAGAGGATTAAAAACCTACTTCGAGAAAGTGATATTAAATCCCATTGGAAAATTGGGTTCGAGTTTCCAGAAATGGATACCTATAGAAAACTAAGTCATTCTATTAAATGCAATCCAAGTGATTTGTTCAAGAGTATTTTGGATTGGAATTCACCGATGCACGTTTCTTCATTTGGATTGAAATGGAAAAAAATCGATTACTTGAACAAGGACTTGCTGCCGTCTTTTTTCCAAACCGCCAATTATTCTGACTTAAGTGTATTTGAACTTCTGTTGGATTACCTTCCCGATAATTCTCTGTTACACATGGGTAACAGTTCAGTTGTGAGGTATTGCCAATTGGTTGACCCTGTTTCTACTATTCAATATTATTCAAACCGAGGAACGAGTGGAATTGATGGAAGTACAAGTACAGCTTGTGGAGCAGCATTAATCAAAGAAAATAAATTAAATATTCTCATTTCAGGCGATGTTTCGTTTTTCTACGACAGCAATGCGTTGTGGAGCAATCATCTTGGAGGAAACTTTAGAATAGTAGTAATAAATAACGCTGGAGGTGGAATTTTTCGAATTATTGATGGACCATCGAAGGTGGATCAATTTGAAGAATTCTTCGAAACAAAGCAAATTTTTTCTGCAGAAAAAATTTGTGAAGCCTTTAATGTAGAGTACCACAAAGCGAGCAATCTTTCTGAATTGGAACAACTCATGCCTGAATTTATGGTTGAAACCGAATCCGATCGACCAATGTTACTTGAAGTTTTTACGCCGAATACAGACAATGATGTTGAACTGAAGCGATTCTTCAAATATTTTAAATCAAATAATTAACGAATGGACTTTTTTTATCTTTTATTCACTTGGGACGGTTTTATGTATTTCATTCTCTTGGCTATGCTGGAGATTGTGCTGGGAATAGACAACATTATTTTTATTTCTATTGTTACTGATAAGTTGCCGAAAACATCACAGAGAAAAGCGAGGAATTTAGGGCTGTCTTTGGCGCTAATTGTACGTTTGGTGTTACTGGCAGGTGTCGCTTGGTTGATGCAATTGGATGCTGCCCTTTTCCCGAATTCGAAATTTGAATTCTTGAGAGAGTTCTCTTGGCAAAGTATTGTTCTTTTGGCTGGTGGTTTGTTCTTAATTTACAAGAGTACTATTGAAATGCACAGTTCTATGACGGGCGAAGAGGAGCATGGGGAAAAAGAAGCTAAATCCTTTAGAACTGTTATTATTCAAATAATAATAATTGATCTCGTCTTTAGTTTCGACTCAATTATTACGGCTGTTGGTATGACAAATGGATTGGGTGATGAACAGCACGGTCCCATAGTGATTATTTTCGCAGCGATAATTGTTTCCATGATTATCATGATGACATTTGCAAAACAAATTAGCGACTTTATCAACAACCGTCCAACGATCAAAATGATTTCACTTGCCTTCTTAGTAACGATTGGTGTTGTTTTGGTCGCTGAAGCTTTCGGACAAGAAATACCTAAAGGCTATATCTACTTCGCGATGGTTTATGCGCTAATTGTTGAATTTATCAATATTAAGATGCGTAATAACTTGGAGAAAAAAGAAGACAATGACGAGTGAAGAAGCTAGAATTTATTTTGCAGCTACCGATGAAGATGTGCTCGAAAACGAGTTCTTAACTGAGCTGTTTAGGCATAAGAATTTCTTTATTAGTACTTCTCCAATTCCTAAAGTTTTCCTTTCGAGGTTAAAGAAATTGAATAAAATTCGAGAAGCGTATCTTGCTTTAGGAGGCGTTGAGGAGGGATCTGCATTCGAAGAGGTGAAGTCGAATTACATCGACAAACCTCTTGGAGATGTATTTCGTGAATACAGTTCTCTACGAAATGTATTGAAACAAAAAATAATGGCATCGAATACGATCAGTGATATTGAAAATATCGTTTTGAATTTGCTTCAAGAGACTCGGTTGTATGCAAATGCATGGACTTATGACCACGAAAGTTTGGATGGAGTTTTGGTTTCAAATGAAATGGATCAAATGAATGTGTTGAATCAAATTAAGAAGCTTGAAGCCTTCGAGCCGATTGCAATTGAAGCAATTCAAAAATTAGATGCTGAAAATGTTCTTGTTCGAGAAAGTAAACGATTATCTTTGTGGCTAAAATTAGATCAAAATGTCTGATCCATATTTAAATTTGAAAAAGCAATTGGACTTATTAGAATGGCCCAATGTTTATTTGTTCAAATTTATCATTCCGAATAATCCAGAAGCGATAGCTAAGACTACTGCACTTTTTAACGGTGCTGTAGATTTAAAATTACAGCCATCAAAAACTGAGAAATACGTCAGTATTAGTGCAAAGGAAATGATGTTGGATGTCGATTCGATAATTGATAAGTATAATAAATCGTCTTCCATAGAAGGCTTAATGGCGCTATAATATGTTATTAGTAGGATATTCTTTTATGGATGTAGTGATCGGCATTTTGTACGTTACACTCATCGGAACGGTGGTGTTTATTTTATATAGACTTCTTTTGAAAAGGTTGAGCAGGGGTGCAGTAGTTCAATCTGATTTTTGCGTGCTTTATCCTCTTGAGCAAGACCCTGCCAAAGGAGAGTTAGAGTTTTATTTCACGACAGAAGCTCCTAGAGATGTAAAACTGACAATTCTAGATCAGAATTTAAATGACATTGCTACTGTTATAGAGAAAATGGCAACAAAAGGAGGGAATATTGTAAGGTTTGATTCTACTACCCTGTCAAATGGAGAGTATTTCTTCTGTTTAAAGACAGAGAATCAAAAAACGATGAAAAAAATGCGTGTTTTGAATGCTTAGCATGACAAGTTGACGCAAAAAAATTAATGGCAAAATAATTGACTTCAACAATAGAAAAGGTAAATTTATAACGCAAGGTGAATTAATAAATAAAAATATAGAGATATGGCATTAGAAATAACAGATGCGAACTTTGAGGAGGTAGTAATGAATGCAGATAGACCAGTAGTTGTTGACTTTTGGGCTGAATGGTGTGGACCGTGTAGAATGATTGGGCCAATCATCGAAAAAATGGCAGGGGATTACGACGGAAAAGCAATTATCGGTAAGGTAAATGTTGATAATAACCCTGGAATTTCTGCTAAATTTGGAGTTAGAAACATTCCAACGGTTTTGTTTATCAAAGGAGGAGAAGTTGCTGACAAGTCAGTTGGTGCTGTTCCAGAAGCGCAATTAAAATCAAAATTAGACGCTCTTATTTAATAGAGTGATATAAATACCGAAAGCCGTCTTGAATCAATCAAGACGGCTTTTTTTATGCCCTCAATTCACAAAAGATCATTTATAATTCAGAATTCATGAAGGAGTGATTATCTTCGCACAAAATTCAACTTATGGAAACGTTTGTACGGAGACTGAAATTTTATGGAATCGGATTTGGATTGGGTCTTGTGTTCGTTATCTTCTTTTTCCAAAATAGAGGTTGTTCATGGACACCTTCCAATAGAGTGAAGAACGCTGTTTTGGATCGTTTGATCGTTGTATCTGACAGCACAGCAGCACTATTGAAGGAGAAAGGAATCTCATACAAGGAAGTTATTCAAGCCCTAAATGATGGAGATGTGGACTTTGGTAATAGTAACAAAACCAAAAATGGAAAGGCCTACCTTATAGAAAGAGAAGACCTAAGTTTCGTTTTTACATTGCCTTATGAGAGCTTTATATCGGAAGTGTTTCTGGCCAAAAATGTAAAAGGAATCAAAACGACAACCAAAGGAGGCGGAAAGATGATAAAGATTCCCAATGATAAGAACATGGTCTTTGCTGATTCAAGTTCTGTCGTATCCTGTCAGCAAGAAAAGTTAGGCTTAATAAGTACTCCTAAAATTTATTACAAAATCAAAGCAACGGGTCGAATCGATTTTGGGAAAAGTGATTTTGCCCTCCGGCCAAAGCCTGAACACCACATTACCATTGAGCATAAAGGGAAAACAATCGGGATGACAATGATCTGGTACAAAACGAAACTTAATATTTCTAACTTTCACCACTCCTCTTTGGAAGAGTGCGACAAATGATTGTTAAGCCAACGATGTTAATAAATCCAACGTATTCCTATTAGTTTACAACATTGTTTTTATAATTTTAACACATGAAATTTTCTGCTGAGCAAATTGCTGGATTAATTAATGGAGAGGTTCAAGGGAACTCTTCTGTTGAAGTAAATACCCTTGCTAAAATTGAAGAAGGGAAACCGGGTGCATTGTCGTTTTTGGCCAATCCTAAGTACGAAGAGTATATTTACACCACAGGGTCAAGTATTTGTATAGTAAACAACACATTTGAGCCTTCCCATCCGATTCCAGAATCCTTGACTTTAATCAAAGTGGATGATGCTTATGCTTGCTTTGCAAAGCTGCTAGAGGTTTATGATACAATGAGCAATCAAGAACCCAGAATTGAATCACCGTCATTTATTGATGAAGCTGCTGCGGTCGGTAAAGATTTGTACCTCGGAGCTTTTTCTTATATCGGAGCTAATTCTATAATTGGGGATAAAGTTTCAATCTATCCAAATGTAAATATCGGGGCCAATGTCGAAGTTGGCGAAGGAACTGTAATTTATGCAGGTGCGACAATTTACAGAGATTGCGTAATAGGTAAGAATTGTATTATCCATTCAGGTGCTGTTATTGGAGCTGACGGATTTGGATTCGCACCAAATGAAAAAGGAGAATTTCAAAAGATTCCGCAAATTGGAAATGTAATCCTTGAGGATAATGTTGATATTGGAGCGAATTCTACAATTGACAGAGCAACAATGGGGAGCACAATTATTCGTAAAGGTGCCAAAATTGACAACCTTGTTCAAATTGGACACAATGTTGAAATAGGACAAGATTCTGCAATGGCTGCTCAGACCGGTGTTGCTGGATCAACCAAAGTTGGGCGAAATGTATTAATGGGTGGACAAGTTGGTTTATCAGGTCATATTAAAATAGGCGATAGAGTTAAAATTGCTGCTCAGTCAGGAATTGGTGGAGATGTGAAAGATGATACAACAATGATGGGTTCTCCCGGATTTGACGCGAAAGAATATAAAAAATCATATTTAGGCTTCAGAAGATTGCCGAGAATATTAGATAGATTGCACGCATTAGAAGATAAAATAAAATCATTAACCAAAGATTAGTAACGCATGGCGGAAAAGCAAAGAACGCTAAAAGCTCCTGTCAAACTTTCAGGAATTGGACTACATACAGGTGAGAAAGTAAACGTGGAAATTGTTCCTGCAGATGGAAATCATGGGTACATATTTCAAAGAATTGATCTAGAAGGAGAGCCTACAGTTAAAGCGGATTGCGATCTTGTTGTAGCTACTGATAGAGGTACTACATTAGAGCAAAACGGAGCGAAAGTTTATACGACTGAGCACATTCTCGCAGCACTTTATGGATGCCAAGTAGACAATGCACTTATTAAAATTGACGGTCCTGAAATTCCAATTATGGATGGGAGTTCTCAATTATTCGTCGATGCAATCGAAGAGGTTGGTTACGAAGATCAAGAAAAAGATAGAGTCTATCTTGAGTTAAAGGAAAACATTCCATGGGAAGACCTTGCCAAAGGAGTTGAATTCCTTGCGATCCCAGATGATAATTATAGATTAACCGTAATGGTTGATTATAAATCGCCTGTTCTTGGTACTCAGCATGCTACAATGTATAACATCAATGATTTTAAGACTGAAATAGCAGCGTGTAGAACATTCGTTTTCCTAAGAGAATTGGAGTTCCTAGCAACCAATAATTTGATTAAAGGTGGCGATTTAGATAATGCTATCGTTCTTGTTGAAAGAGAGAATGTTAGCCAAGAAGAATTGGATCATTTAGCAAAGCTTCTGGGTAAAGAAGATAAGAAGATTGCCGTTGAAGGTATGGGTGTTTTGAACAGTACAAAATTGAAATTTGAAAATGAGCCAGCGCGTCATAAGTTACTTGACATTGTTGGTGATTTGGCTTTAGTTGGGCGGCCTATTAAAGGGCATATTTTAGCTGCACGACCAGGACATGCTGGAAATATTGGTTTTGCTAAAGTGTTGAAGGCGTACATGAAAAGCCAAGAAAAGGCAGGTAAGCAATTTGACATAACGAAAAAGCCGCTTTATGATATTGTAGATATTGAAAGTATGTTGCCGCATAGATTCCCATTCTTGATGGTTGACAAAATCATGTCTATTGAAGACGAGTCAATCATTGGAGTGAAGAATATAACAATGAATGAGCCTATATTTCAGGGGCATTTTCCAGGTAATCCTGTGTTCCCAGGAGTATTGATGATTGAGGCGATGGCACAAGTTGGAGGTATATTTGCTTTAAGTAAAGTGGATGAGCCGCATTTGTACTCAACCTACTTTATGAAAATTGATGGTGTCAAGTTTAAGAAAAAAGTAACGCCAGGAGATACTATAGTGTTTGAATTGGAGTTATTGTCTCCAATACGAAGAGGTTTGGTTAATATGGGTGGAATTGGTTATGTCAATGGACAGCCAGTTGTTGAAGCTCAGATGTTAGCGCAAGTCATTAAAGACAAAGAATGATAAGTACACAATCGAATATATCTAAAGGTGCCAAATTAGGCAAAAACGTAAGAGTTGATTCTTTTACAACCATCTGTGATAATGTTGTTATCGGAGAAGGAACGCATATTCATCCCAATGTGACAATTTATTCTGGAACTACTATCGGTAAAAATTGTAAGATTTACCCCGGAGCGGTTATCGGTGTTGAGCCTCAGGACTTAAAATTCGAAGGGGAAGAAACAACCGTTGAGATCGGTGATAATACAGTTATACGAGAATGTGTTACGATCCATAGAGGCACAAAAGACAAATGGGCAACTAAAGTTGGAAGCAATTGTCTTTTAATGACTTATGTTCATGTTGCACACGATTGCCAAGTTGGTAATAATGTGATTCTAGCGAGTTTCGTTGGGTTGGCTGGACATAATATCATTGAAGATTTCGCCATTCTAGAAGGTAAAGTGGGGACGCAGCAATTTGTTCGAATTGGAGCGCATTCGTTTGTTGCTGGAGGGTCACTGGTAAGAAAAAACATTCCACCTTTCGTTAAGGCTGCTAGAGAACCAATCGGTTATGCAGGAGTTAACTCCGTAGGGCTAAGAAGAAGAGGTTTTGAAGATGATGAGGTTAAGACAATAGAAGATGTTTATAGACTGATTTATGTTATGAATAACAACATTAGTAAAGGAATTGAAGCCGTTCACGAGCAAATTCCAGAATCGAAAGTGAGGAATCAAATCCTTGATTTTATAGCGGAATCCGATAGAGGTATTATCCGCGGAATGATCTAATAACACATGTTTAAAAGAGCAGACGTCATAACAGTTGAAATTTCTGGTTATGCATTCGGTGGTAAGGGTGTTGCGAAAATCCCAACAGACGATGGCGATTATGTCGTATTCGTCGATAACGCATTTCCTGGTCAAACGGTTAAGGCTAGAGTGGCAAAAAAAAGAAAACGATTTGCTGAAGCTAAGCTCATCGAGGTTGTCGAAAGATCACCTCTTGAAAAAGAATCAGATTTTCAAGAAATTTCTGGCGGGCCATATATCTATGTTCCAATTAACGAACAAGAAAAAGCCAAACAAGAATCAACATTAGAGATTTACAGAAGAATTGGAAGGATCGAAAATCCAGCCGAAATTTTTGATGAATTTATATCATCTCCAGAGCATTTCTATTACAGAAACAAAATGGAGTACAGCTTCTCTTCTATAGAGCATGATTTAAATACTGGAGAAGAGCTTGACGATGCATTCGCTTTAGGTTTTAAGCGAAGAGGGACGTGGTGGAAAGTGGAGTCCTTAGACAAGCCAAGCGGAATGTTTGATGAGCAATGGGAAACCATTTTGATCGAAATTCGAGAATTATTAAAATCAACTGGATTACCGGCTTGGCATCCACCTAAAAAGATTGGGTTTTTCCGTCATATTGTCGTGCGAAAATCCTTTTATCAGGATAAATTGCTTTTGAATTTTGTGACTTCATCTCAAGAGGTGGGAAAATTCGATTCAAAAATTTTAGTTGATTTCTTAAAAGAAAAATTAGGCGACCGTCTGGCAGGAGTTCAACATACAGTAAATGACAATGTTGCCGACAGAGCGAAAATCGAAAACGGTCAATGCGAGCTGTTGTTTGGAAAGCCTGTCATCGTAGAAAGATTACTTGGTTTGGATTTTGAAATCTCAATGGAGAGTTTTTTTCAAACGAATCCGAAAAGTGCTGAACGACTTTACAATAAGGCTTTGGACTACGTTTTTGAAGAAGGATTAAAACCAAACGATGTTGTAATGGATCTGTTTTGCGGAACGGGGACAATTGGTCAAATCTTGACATCTAGAAACGCAGACGTGAAAATTATTGGCGTCGACATCGTTGAAGAAGCGATCGATGATGCCAGAAAAAATGCAGAAAGAAACGGTATCAATGGAATTGATTTCTATGCTGCCGATGTCGGTAAGTTTTTAAAAGAATACCCGCATTACAAAGGAAAGATTACAACAATTATTTTGGATCCTCCGAGAGCAGGAATTGCACCAAAAACATTATTAAAAGTTATTGAATTGGGTGCCGAGAATATCGTTTACATATCTTGTAATCCTGCGACCCAAGCTAGAGATACGGAAACGCTATTGAAAGAAGGGTACAAATTAGAGAAAATGTCGCTAGTCGATCAATTCCCGCATACTGGTCATATCGAAGCGATTGCCAAATACAAAAAACTGAAATAGTGAGAGTTGAAATTATTTCTATCGGGGACGAATTATTAATCGGTCAAACTGTGAATACCAACGCATCTTGGATGGGCTCGCAATTAAGTCTTCTCGGAGGTGAAGTGGAGTATTGTACCGTCATTAGAGATGAGGAAGATGTTATTTTTAATTCGTTTGAAACCGCTATGAATCGTGTTGATGTTGTTTTAGTCACGGGTGGTTTAGGTCCAACAAAAGACGATATAACGAAGCACGTATTGTGTAAGTTTTTCGATTCAAAGCTCGTTCAGAATGAAGAGGTTTTGAATCATGTTAAATCGTTCTTTTTAAAACGCGACAAGGAAATGCTTGATGTCAACATTCTTCAGTCGCATGTGCCAGACAAAGCAACAGCCTTATTCAATGAATTCGGAACTGCTCCTGGAATGTGGTTTGAGAGAGATGGAAAAGTCTTGGTGAGTATGCCAGGCGTTCCGTATGAGATGAAAGCAATTATGTTGAATGAGGTGATTTCTCGCCTTCAGAATAAATTTGAAATAAGCGGATTGTATTACCAGACTTTGCAAACCCAAGGAATGGGAGAGTCGTATATCGCAGATCGAATCGTTGATTTAGAGACGGAAATGAGAGATAATGGAATTTCTCTCGCTTATTTACCTTCTCCTGGAGGTGTAAGGCTGCGTCTGTCATCCAATCAATCCGATGTAATGATTCAGCTTATCGAAAGTTATTTACTATCGTTAGAGGCGATATTTCCTGAGTACGTTTTTGGTCGCGGGAAAATTTCGCTTCCAGATGTTGTCGGTCAATTGTTGACAAAACAAAAAATGACAGTTGGAACTGTTGAAAGTTGCACAGGAGGTTCAGTTGCTTCGGCACTAACTTCAGTCGCCGGTTCTTCAGCCTATTTTGAAGGTTCAATTGTAAGTTATTCCAAAGAAGTGAAAATGGATTTAGTTCGTGTTTCCGAACATACTATTATTGAACACGGATTGGTAAGTATCGAAGTTGTCGAGGAAATGGCACTAAATGGAAAGAAAATTTTAAACACAGATTATTGCATTGCGTTGTCTGGATATGCAGGTCCTTCTAGCCGATTGCCAGAAGATTTAATTGGTGATGTTTGTATAGCAATAGCTGGAAATGAGCGAGTTCTATCAAAGAAGTTTAAGTTTGAAAAAGACCGAAGTCGAAACATTCGACGCTCGGTATTGACCGCACTAAACTTATTAAGATGTGAACTGCTGAAAATTAATATTGAAAAAAGTTAAGTATAGCTTGTGAATTTTAGAAAAAAATGGTTTCTTTGCACCCGCTTTTAGAATAA
>JBLHVW010000093.1:0-14695 GCA_047628775.1 Salibacteraceae bacterium
ACGATTCAATAGAGATCTTAATTATCAACCAACCGGATTTACTTGTTATTCGTAAGGAGGAAATTGCAAAATCAGCGAAAGGACTTATCGCGGAAGCGGCAAATAAAATGGCAATTTGGGAACTAAATAAAGCCCTTTTAGCAAAGCGATCAGTTGCGGGGAAATTAAAGCAATATCAAAACGAGTTCAACCGATTCAATAATTTTCTAAAAGAAGAGCTTCCTGCTGGCGCGTATCGAATGAAAGACGGTGCGAATGAAACTCACCCTAAGATTTACACTATTATAAACCCCGGTTTATCCGCAGATGAAAAGGTAGCTCAAATCAATGCAATGCGCTTTTTAACGATTGATGAGCAGTTGCTTACTCTGAATGCAATCAACCATGCAGTTAACGCATATACGGAAGAGCGTGCGCTAGAAATCTACCGAGATTTAGGTGGGAAAGTAGAACAGTTTTCAAACGTATTGATTGCTGCCGGCGATGGAAGCGGTACTTCTGGACTTCTTGAAGAACGTGAAAAAGACGAACGTGGACGTTGGAATAAAGGGTTGCCAAAAGCTGTAGGTTTGTTTCCATATCAATTAACGATTGATCGAAAAGTGGCTAAACGAAAAACCATTGAAAAAATAGAGACAAGAAGAATGGCGGAAGAAGTATTTTTCACGCCAGGAAATAATTTACTTACCAATATCCACTTGGATGTTTGGGGATACAATTCCGAAAAACAAACGACCGTCGTTATTGAAAAGAATGGGTTGGCTTATCACCTATTTGGTTCTGGTGAAACGCGTTTTCTTTCTCCAGATTCTTCTTTCGCAAATGGCGCAACATTCCAGTCAATCATTAACGATTTAGAATTCAATAAGATTGCTGATTTGACTGATAAAATTTCAGGAAAGCGTGGATATGATTATTGGATTGAATACAACAAGAAGAAACAAGACGCGACAGAGATGAAGCTTCAGAAGAAAGAAAAAGAATATTCTGACTTGGGATACACGCCAATATCTACGAATAAAAAAGCTTCAAGAAGTGTGAAGAAATCGAAGAGAAAAGCTATTAAATCAGGCGCTGGTGGATTTGATGCTACACCGACGACCAACTCGCAAAGATCAGATAGAAAGAAACTTCAAAATCAAATCGTTCATTTATTCGGACTCTTTGAAGCGTACAAGGCCAAAATCAAACAATTAAAAATCGAGAAAGAAGAAGCAATTGATAAAAGAGCGATTCTAGAGCGTAGGCTGGACGAGTTCAAACAGTGGATGGGCAGAGATTGGGCAACTTACGAAGAGAAAGATGGCTTTTACATGTTTGAGGATTCAAGCACCTTCGATATTCTTACGCAAGAATTTCAATTTAAGCCAACAAAGGAGGCTGAAGAATTTGAAGTTCGTTTGATTGCAATTCCAGAATCATGCCTTTCTAAATCAGCGGATGAGGTAATGCTTCACATTAATGTAATGGATGCAAAACCAAATTACGATGCGCGAATTAACTTAGAGTTGAATGATATTTTTGCTTCTGATAAATGGGAGTTGCCGCGTTCCCTATTTTCACTTGAGGACAGTGTTTCCGTTCAAGTATTTTTTGAAGGACTACTGAATAAAAAGACAAAGTTTAGCATGACTGCCCGTGGTCAAGGAATAGGAAAATGGAACGGAAGTCACACCACCAAAGATTACAAGCCAGTGGAGCTTTCAAGCTATCCTGGAAACGCATCTAAAACGAAAATGGATTCGACTTTTTTAAGATTGCGTAAATCTGAAGTTGTAATTAAGATAAACAGATCTATCAGTATGGAAATCAATTCATATACGGATCCCGTGAAGTCAAACATCAGGCCTCCAAATTCAGAAACTGAAGTTGCAATGAAGAAATATGGGCTGTCTAAAAATGAAGTTTTATCGGCACTAAGAACGGCAGAAATAATGAAAGCATTGAAAACAGAGTTGAATGTTTTAGCGGGTCAGTATTTATCTCGTGAAGAAGCAAAAATTGTGATTGATCGATTTAATAAGGCTTGGGAAAAAACACGAATTAGCGTTGGACGCACTTCATTCAAGCTCTCTCGGTTGATTTAGAAAAAATTCATCAGAGAAATTCACTAAAAAAACTTTATCAACGGCTCTGGTTAAAGCTGTGTACAACCAGCGATAATAGTCAGGGCCTAAAATAGCATCATTTATAAAACCTTGGTCAATAAATACGTTTTGCCATTGCCCCCCTTGTGATTTATGACACGTCACAGCATACGCATATTTCACTTGAAGTGCGTTAAAGTAGGGATCCTTTAAAATTGCCTCGTAGCGTTCTTTCTTGTTCTTTTTATGGATGTAATCTTGTTCCACTTCGAAAAAGAGTTCTTTCATTCTATTTCTCGCCATTGAAGGCCCTTCACTTAGCAAGGATTCTGTGTGAATGATCAACTCCACATCTCCTGCCTCTTCATAATCGACGAAATTGACAATTAATGTGGCAAACTCAAATCCGTACAATTCTTCCATTTTCAGAATCCGCCGAACTGTAAACAACTCACCGTTTGCGATAAAGCCCATTTTCGAATCATCACCCATCCAAAAATAATTGTTCTTCACCACCATCAGGCAATCGCCGCTGCAGAGTTTCTCTTCAAACCATAAAATCCGTCCTCGAATTTGCTGGTTGTATTCGTTTGCCCTTTTGTTAGAACGTGTAATTAAGATCGTGTCTTCTACTCCATACTTGTTCATACTTGATTCAAGCTCGTCCTGCAACTCCAATCCATTCAATCGAATTAAGTCACCTCCCGGCTTTAAATCAAACTTTGGATAATCTACCCAATCTGTATTTCGAAGTAACGTGGCATTGCGTAAAACCTCGGAATCCTCCGCTTGCCTCAACACTTCTGTCAATTTAAAGAAAGAACAATTAATCGCAGGAAAATGATTTTCCAAGTATTCAATATTCAGCGCTGGTGAATGATCACTTCCGACGGGTGCCAATTGACCTTCATCGCCCATCAATATTAACTTACAACCTGCCCCAGAATAAACAAACTCAAATAAGTCTTCAAGTAAATTTCGAGCACCTACACTTCCGTCCGATTGCATTGAAAAATCCCCGATCATTGAAGCTTCGTCAACGATAAACACGGTGTTTTTAAATAAATTGGGCTGCAAACTAATTGGAGATCCCAAATCTGTCTTTGATTTTCTTCTATAAATTTGTTTGTGAATCGTAAAAGCGTCTGTCTTTGATTTTAAACTAAAAACTTTTGCAGCTCTTCCCGTTGGTGCCAAAAGCTTCACCTTCACTTTGTATTCTTGCAACGCTTGAACGAAGGCTCCCAGAACAGATGTTTTGCCCGTTCCGGCATATCCGGAGAGAACAAAAAGCTCTTTTGTGTCTCTTTTTCGCAAAAAAGCTTCCAATTCCAAAAATAATTCGGATTGATGTTGCGTTGGAGTTAAACCAAATTTACTATTTATTTTTTCCTGAAAGGGGCTTGTATTCATGGATTAAGGCTACTTCGATAAAGATATTAAGATTTATGATAACGTTTCATTGATTGAATGGTAAAAAAAAACTATTGTATGACGTTTGGTGGGATTTAAAAAATAGTAGTTTTGTTAACGTCTTAAAATGTAAATAAGAAATTATGATTGACAATCTTTCTCTGTTTTTTAAAAAATATTTCGTTCCAACTGTATTTGTTGTAGTTGGAATTGTAATTATCGGTCTTGGTATTGCCAAAGATCAAGGTGGAATATTTATGTTCTCAGCTGTTCTAATGTTTGGAGCAGGAGCTATCAGTATACTTTATAGTCTAGGAAAGCTAAAACCACTGCTCGTTTACATTATTGGTGGTGTAATGGGATTAATTGCTGTTTTCACACTCTACATGTCTTGGGATAGCGTTGCAACAACTCAGCAATACAATGAGAGCAGTAAGAAATGCCAACTTAAGGCAAAGCAAAACTTAACAGACATTTCGTACATTCAAAAATCTTACAAAGAAAAGAATGGTGTTTATTTGAAAAATTGGGAGTCGCTTATTGAGTATGCCAAAACAGGAACTGTTCCTGAATACGTTTCAGAAGGTGTCGTTCCAAGTGTTCGTTTGAACGTTGAAGAAAGAGATTACTTGTATGGAGATGATCGTGCACTTGATAAGAACATGACAGAAGAAGAAGCTTACCGTCTTTCTCTTTGGAAACAAGGACCGAGATACAATCAATACTTTTCAAATTTCGTAAGAGACACAAATCAAGTGAGTCTTTTAAAATCAAAATTTGAAACGCGTTCTTACCGTGAAGCAAGAATTAAAGAAGAACTTGGAAATTTCTATGTTGATTCCTTGCCTTTCATTCCTTACACAAATGGAAAAGATATTTGGAAAATGGAAGCGAAAGATTCTATCTTTTTCAATGACATGACTGGACCTTCAATCTTCATTTATGGAACACTTCCTTATGCCAAAGAAGAGGGATCTGCTCGAAAAATAGTTATGACTCTTGGGAAACTTACTACATTCGAGCATACGGGGTCTTGGGAAACTGAGTAATCATGAGAGGAAGTCATCTCGCTATCGAGATAGCATCAAACGCAGTTCGCTTTGTTTCAATGAGAAACGAAACGGTTCTCACAAGGTTGGATCAAACTATTTCTGGTAAAACAGATTCTGAATCAAAGGAATCGCTTAGAGCAATTTTCGAAGCGAACTCCTTTTTGCAAGGTGATTTTGATGAAGTTACTGTGGCTTGGTGTATTGATAAATCATCGCTAGTTCCGAATGCTGTTTTTAATGAGTCTAGTCCACTCGATATATTTCAATTGTGCTTTGGTAAAGACTCCGACAAAGGCGAAATCGATTACAACCGTATTTCAGAATTAAGCGTAATCAACGTTTACGAAGTTCCAAACTGGATCAAATCATTTTTCGTTATTCGATTTCCTAGAGTTGTCATTCAACACGCTGGAACACATATTGTAAGAAAAGCCCTTAATGAAAATGCATTCAAATTAAAAGCCACCATTGTTTGCTTTGACAACTACTTTCGCTTAACACTTGTGAAACACAATGCGCTTGAATTTTATTCTTCGTTTAGCTATCAATCCTCTGAAGACATTATTTATCATTTAAACTTTGCCTTGCAGCAAAAGGAATTTACAAATGAGAAAGGTGCAATTGAATTGGTTGCGGCTGTAGGATCAGAATCCACTCTCATCGATTCCATAGAAAAGGGATTGTTGAAAATTGGAGACTTAAATAAAATGGCGGTATCAAAAGACAATGATCATCTTGCTAAATCCCAAATACTGTGCGTATAATTAGAGGTAAATTCAAAACGAGATACTTTAGAATTCCCAAAAGCTTTCCTTCCCGCCCAACAACTGATTTTGCAAAAGAAGGCTTGTTCAACATTCTTGAACATCAATATTCCTTAGAAAATTTAAGAATACTTGATCTCTGTGCTGGGTCTGGAAATATATCCTTTGAATTTTTATCAAGGGAAGCAGGAACAGTCATTGCAATTGATAAGAACTTCAATTGCTACAAGCATATGAAAACGATGTCTCATAAATACGAGTGTGAGCAAGACATAACTGTAATAAAATCAGACTTGGTTAAGTTCTTGAATCAAACAAAAGAAAAATTCGACCTCATTTTTGCAGATCCTCCTTATGCGTATGAAGAGCATGAAGAAATTGCAAATCTAGTTTTTGAACGTGAATTATTAGTCGAAGGTGGTCTCCTCATAATTGAGCATGGCAAACAAACATCTCTAAAAAACACAACTCATTTCAATTTTGAACGTATGTATGGAGGAGTACATTTTAGTTTCTTTCAAATAAATGATGAAGATGCGTAAAATTGGTTTATTTCCTGGATCCTTTGACCCATTTACTAAGGGGCATGAAGTTGTAATTAGAAAGAGTTTGTCTCTTTTTGACGAAGTTGTTATTGGTATTGGTGTGAACAGCAAAAAAAACTACATGTACGATCTCGACAAGAGAATCGAACACATAAACTCTTTATTTACATCCGAAGAAAATATCCGAGTAGAAGCCTTTCAATCATTAACAGTTGATTTTTGTAAAGTTGTTGGAGCAAATCACATCATAAGAGGTTTAAGGGATTCTAAAGATTTTCAATACGAAAAACCAATCGCTCACATGAACAAAGACATTTCGGGAATTGAAACAATATTCTTCTTAACGGATCAAAAATATTCGGCAATAAATTCCTCTATCATTCGTGAAATAGATAAGAATGGAGGTTCCATCAATGCATTTGTAACCAACCCACATATCCTCGTTTAGATAGTATGGTACAATTAATGTACTTCTCTTGCAACAACAATTAAGCGACATGCGAAATATCATACTTTTTTCATTTCTATTCGTTCTAAGCGGACTTAACGCACAAACAGTTTCAATATCGGGACTGGCACCAGCTTATATTGGCAAAAAAATTCGTGTTTATAAAATTGAAGATTACATAAGCAATAAGCAAACGTTAATTGGAAGCGCCACTATCGGAATTGACAGCTCATTCAATATGACGATCAATTGCGATGAAATTCAAAAAATCGTTGTGAAATCGAATAATAATAGAGGGTTTATATACATTCAACCGAAAGGAGATTACAGTATTTTCTTTCCTGAAAGAAATATCTACGAGCCAATAAAACCCTCTGGAAATGACGTAGAAGTTGGTTTTAACAGATTGGATAGCACAGATATTAATTATAAAATTTTAGGGTACCGACGTTGGGTTGATTACTTCGTCTCTGGTACTTTTCATTTGAGGAACAGAAAAGATACTTTGGGATATGTCGAGGCGTTCGACCGCTTTAAGGGAAGAGTACAAAAGGCTTACGAAATCGATACAAGTGAAAACGCGAACTATCTTAAAACGTACATAAAATTTGACATTGCTGGATTGGAGAACATCAACAATGTTGCAGAAAGAAACCGTTATGAAAAACACGACTTCTTTATAAAATACCAAGCCGTTGAATACAACAACGATGTGTACATGGAATACATAACAAACTACTATAAAAAGATTGTTCCTCAGCTATCAAATACAACAAACGAGGCATTTTACCAAGGAATATTAAACAGTAGTCCCAGTATGGTTATGAATGCTTTAGGAAGGGAATACACACTGGTCAAAAGGAGAATTCGAGAAATTGTAATGATTCAGGCGCTCTCCGAAATATTCTATTCGAAAGATTATCCTCAAACAAACGTGATTACTATTCTCGATAGCGTTGTTCAATTCACGATGTTTAAAGAAAATACAATCATTGCCAAGAACATTAGGTACCGATTGATCAATCTTGTTCCTGGTGTAATTGCTCCTGACTTTGTTCTCTCCGCCGATGGATTGGAAACAAAAACGCTTTTGGGCCTAAAAGGAAAGCATATTTACCTTCACTTTTTTGATCCAAACAGTAACGAAAACATGAAGGAATTGGAGCTCGTTCGTGGGCTCAACGCAAAATATTCTAAATATGTTAAGTTCATTTCTATTTACAAACAGAAGTCTGAACTTTCAGAAGAAATACAAAAGAAATTGGACGCTATGGAATTGGATGTATACCCTACTTCTCCTACGAATTCAATTTGGGACAAGTACCAAGTCACAACTTTTCCGCATTATACTTTCCTCGATGCTACAGGATACGTTATTGGAAGCCCGGCGCTGGGTCCAACGCCAAATGGAAACTATGAGACTATTGATCAAAGTTTTTTCCAATTAAAAAAAGCCTGGGAATATGAAAATAATGATGGCGGTGAATTGTACGACCGCAATCATTAAATCACTTCAATTTTAAGGTATGCTTGGAATCAAATGTTAAATTTGACCCAAATTAAAATCAATGCGATTCAATCTTTCTGAAATCAACGAACTCATTCGAGAAAGGCGTACTATTTATCCTGAACAATTCAGCGAACGCCAAGTGCACAGAGAACAAATCGAAGTAATTCTCAACAATGCACAATGGGCTCCTACTCACGGTAACACACAGCCTTGGCGTTTCAAAGTTTTCATGGATGAAGGAAGACAAACGTTAAGTACATACTTAGGACAAGCCTATTTGAATTTCACACCTGAAGAGAAACAGAACGATTTGAAATTGAAAAAATTGATTTCGCGTCCATTAAAATCTTCTGTTGTCATTGCAGTTTGCATGAAACGACAACCGGAGGAAAAAATTCTTGAAATAGAAGAAATTGAAGCTGTAGCTTGTGCCATTCAAAACATACATTTAACATGTACCGCTTATGGATTGGGAGGTTTTTGGTCAACACCTAAATTAATCTACACGCAAGAAATGAATGATTTTCTGAACATTGGTGATAAAGACAAATGCTTGGGATTGTTTTATATCGGTTACCCAGCAATTGAATGGCCAAAAGCACATAGAAAACCAATCGAATACACAACAGAATGGAGAGGCGAGTAGATAATCCCGTGGATAATATTGTTGATTTGGGGTTGGTGAATTACGTTCAACATCCATCCAACCCAGAATATATTGTTTACCGATTTGTGGATCCTAAAAGAGCGGCTTCTTTCGAGAAAGAATTGGAAGCTCAATCGATCTGGTTTGAAAAAGACATTGAAAATAAACGTGAAAAAGAATATACATTATTCGGAGTTCACAGCAGAGATTTCAAGCGGACTGATAAAATCAATTTTAAAGTTGAAGGAAAGCATAAGAAACCACTAATTCCTTTTAAAGGATTCCGTTATTTCATTCTTATTCTGGGCTTGGGACTGTTGACACTTGCAACCATTGGTTACTGCAAACAACAGGAGAAGCTCTCTTTATACAATGATGACGGCGCTTCACTCAAAGAGTCAAAAAAATAAGAATAAAAAGCGTTTATTAGCGTTGTAAACACGATGAAAACTTATCTAATCTTACTGGTACTTTTTTTCTATTCATCCTCGTTCTCTCAAGAGGATGCTAATAGTCTACCGTCCTATTTCGGCATCCAAATACGGCCTGTCTTTCCAACAAGTTTTATAGGCTCGCCTGAAACGACTTTGAGCAAAGATGGATTCAATGTAAAGATCAACCAGAAAATGGGGTATTCATTTGGCGGAACGGTTCGAGTAGGACTCACAAAATTGATAGCGCTTGAAACTGGATTGAATTTTACGGAACGTAATTTTGATTTAGAGATGGAAGTTCCTGATTCAAATGCCTTCGCAACGAACTCCATGAGCTTTATAGAATATGATCTTCCGATTAACGGGCTTGTCTACATCCAACTTGCTGAAAATTGGTTTATGAACGCGTCAATAGGTTTTGCATTAACCTATAAGCCCACTGACATAAGTATTTTCAATTCTCCAGGTGGAGAAAACACCTTTACAATTTTCGGGGTAAGAGGAAGTAAAGTAGGAATTGACGCCAACGCAAATATCGGGTTTGAGTTTAGAACCAAGAAGAAAGGTTTTTTCTATTTGGGCGGCTCGGCCAGAGTTCCGTTCTCGCCTGTATTTGACATTGTAGCAAATTACCAATGGCAAGGGAACCTAATTCAAGCAATAGGTGAAGTCGACGGTTCCTTTCTGGCTATCGATTTCAAATACTTCTTTCCAAATATTCAAAACAAGGGACCTCAATTCATAGAAGGACCAATTGAATAGTTTTCAAAACTACCTTAGAGATTTTTCGATAGTGAAAGTGTAGAGCTCTTACTCAGTTTACGGAGAATGATTAATTTTGGGAACGATATTTGTAATCTTATACTTTAAACACCTACAGATGAAACATTTTCGATATTTAATTCCAGCTGTACTCTTTATAGTGCTGTTTACTGTGAGTTGCAGAAAAGCAGACAATATATCATCCACATCAAAAGTAGAAGGAAAAATTCTCGGGACGTGGACAATTGACAAAGTTGCTTTAGAAGACAACGGTAAACTATTCGAGACAGACATTACCAATCAATACGATCAAGTACAATTTAATTTCGCTGCGAACAATGAATTTTCTATTCTAAATCAATTGAAAAACGAGACCTATCCTGGTGTTTGGTATTTGGATGAAATTTGGACTTGGGATGAAGGAGATCAAGAGGAAAAGAAAACGTACAGCTTGTATATGAATATCTATAATCCAGCCGATACTAGTTTGTTCACCTCCATGACATGGACAGATTTAAAAATTTCGAGCGGAAAACTCATGGCAAAACACAAGCGATTGGTCGATGACGGAATGCACAAATATACGTATCGGTTAAAGCGTTAATTATTTCTTTAGGCCCTTCTCGCTGATCAAAGCTACATGAAGCTTTATTTTTTCATCCTTCATACTTGGCCATATAGGTCGAATCTGACCATCAACAGCATCTATATTCAAGTAATCACCAAAGAACATTTCCACACTTGGAATGAATGCCTTTTTAGAAATCTTTGTATCTACAAATGTTTTCCCTCCATCTCTTGACGTAGATAAATACACATCTGTTTGCGTATCGTCATAATTTCTTCTGTCGTAGTAAACAAAGTACAAGTAACCTGAACTTTGATCAATTGTCATCCAAGTAAAGAACTGGTGCTTGTTAGAACCGTCTTGATTCACTCGAATTCGATCGCTCCAGGTTGCACCGCCATCTGTCGACTTCATCATCCACGAATCCGTATTGTCTTCTCCATTCTTCTGATCACACCAATTCAAGTACAAATTACCTCGATTGGATCCGTTGCTTAAATCACATTTCAAAATCGGCAATCCATTCGCTCTATAGATCCCGGGGACCTCAAGTGTCCAACCTCCAAATTGCTCTTGAAGTACAATTTCGCTTTCCATCCATGTTGATCCACCATCCAACGATTTTTGAAACACAAGTCCCATTGGGCCTGTCCAGGTGACATATATTTCGCCATTTGGTCCAACAGCAGGCACAGCACCTTCTACCGTATTGTCGTCGTCAATGCAATCTCCACCGTGTTTGGAAATCCTCAAAGGCTCGCTCCACGTTAGACTCTGATCATTAGATTTAGAAAACATAATGAATGAACTGTCTTCTTTAGACTTCGAATTATACGCATCGAACTGCGTCCATGTCATGTAGATTTCATTCGTTTCCTGGTTTACAACCGTCCATTGCTTGTCTTGAACTTTCGTGCCATTTGGCGTTGGAAATGTGCCATTATTGAATGAGGTCGGTGTACTTAAATCAAGACTTGTTGGTTCTTTCGTTTGACAAACAATCCGATCCAAATGAGACGTTTCAACATAACTGGCCAAGTGAAAATAATAGATCTGACTCGCTGTATCAAACATCATAACTGGATCTCCATAAACGCCATAAGTGCTCTTTACATTTTGAGCATCCCATGATTTCCCTCCATCAAACGATTCGTAAAACTCATCCAGAATTGCACCGGCGATAATGTGTTGATTGTTCTTTGGATCAATGGCTATAGAGGGCTCAGTTTGGGCAGCAATATAAATAGAACCTTCAGGTTTTTCCAACACTACGACCTTGACCGAAGAACAAGCACCAATAATGAATACAACAGCTATAAGTCCGACTGTGTATTTCATTCTGTTCTTAGCCAATAGTTGAACAGTCTTTCAAGAACATCATTTCCTTCAATTTTTGAATACTGATAGTGAGGTTTTTCGTACTCTGTCATTTTTAAACCTGTCGAAAACAATTCATCTCCACGCGCAAATAAAATTTCCATTTCATCTCCAGTGGACATTCCGGCAAAGAACGATTCTAACGTTGATTTGTTCACTCGAATTCCATTTGCTCCAACGATCTCATCATTTACACTTAACCCCGCTTCTTCAATTGGCGAGTTGCTTCTAATTGATCTAATTTCAACCTTCCCTCCTGATTCCGATAAAGAAACTCCTGCGTCTACTTTTGAAACACCTGCATAATTAACTTTCAATCCAATTGAAGAAAAGACATCATCGTAATTGGGAACTTTTGTCCCGTTGATGTAATCCGCGTAGAACTGATCCATATTCTCGCCCAAGAAATCTTCCAATTCTTTTTTGAATTCACTTTCGGAGAAACCTCTCCCCTTCTTCTCATAATATACTTCGTAGACCTTCTGCATAAAATGATCCAAACATTTTTTGCCATCGTATTTTTTGATGATTTTAGCATCCAAGAGCATAGCTACAACAGATCCCCTTGAATAATACGACATCGTAGTATTCCCACTATTTTCATTTGGACGGTACGCTTTAATCCAAGCATCAAAACTTGCATGTGCCACTGGCTGAATTCGTGTTCCGACGGATCCTTCAACATAATTCAAGCTTCCGAACATTCCATTTAAGAACTCTTCTTCTGACCAAATACCTGATCGAAGTAAAATCATTTTTTCGTAATACGAAGTGAATCCTTCCATTACCCAAAGTAATGATGTATAATTCTCAGCGTCATAATTGAATGGGCCTAATTCTACAGGTCTAATTCGTTTCACATTCCACAAATGAAAATATTCGTGAGCTACCAACTTTAAAAAGCCTTTGTAATCATTTTGATACCTCCAACGGTTCGTACTTAATACAGTTGAATTCACATGCTCCAATCCACCTTGTCCATCCACAACGTTGTGAATAATGAAGGTGTATTCCTCATTTGGATTTTGTCCAAAAATAGCCGTTGCCGTTTCAACAACTCGCGCCATATCCACTTTTAACAATTCAATATCGTGATTCCCTCTGGCATAAATCGCAACGTTGTGTTTGATTCCTGCAGCCATAAATGAGAACGTTTCTTGATTTCCAATTTCCATTGGGCAGTCGACCAATTGATCGTAGTTCTCAAAATCAAAAAGAGTAGATTCACTCCCTGCCGCAGCGCCTTGGGATTGCTTTAAAGCCGTTGTAATTGTTGAGAATGATTCATGCGGAAAGACCTCTACCTGCCCCTTCTTTGCTTTATAAGCACTCACATACATGAATACTCCTGAGCCAGAAACAAAGCCATGCGTTAGATCTAAAAAGCTTGTTCTAACCGTTAATTCGAAAGAGTACACTTCGTATTTAACAATTACTTTCTTCGCTTTTCCTTTCTTTACGCACCATGTGTTTTTGTTCGTTTTAACAACTTCGATCGCATTTCCATTTCCGTCAAATGCTTTGACCAAGTTAACGTGTTTCGCAAATTCTCTTGCTAAATATGAACCAGGTGCCCAGATTGGCATTTTCACATTTAACTCTTTTTCTTTAAACCCATCAAGCTCCATTTCTACATTGAAATAATGATTCTGAGGCTTCGGCATTTTCAAGTTGTATTTGATATTTTGAGCTTGAGTCAAAAAACATAACATTGAAACTGCAATAATGGATAGGTATTTAAGCATAAATTCGTAATTTTCCGCTAAGGTAATAAAAGAGTCGCTTGGATTGTAATTCAATCAACACCTAATTTACAAGAGGTCTCGGGATGGTTTTAAATGGAAATCACTCATTCACAATTACTTAAATCAATAAGCTTAATTACTTAACACTAAAAAAATTAAATATGTTCAAATTCCTTTCAATTGTTACACTAAGTTTATTGGTATTTAGTTGTAAACAAGAACCAGAACCAGCGAGTAACGGTACAAATGGAAACAAGGATCTAGAAAATCAAATTGCTCAATTGAAATTAGACAATACTCAGAAAGATTCGGTGATTAATGAATCGTTGGCCTTTTTCAATGAAATCAAATCGAATTTGGAATCAATCGGTGTGCGTAAAGATGAAATCCGAACGCTGTCCGAAAACCCAGAATTACAACCCGAAGATAAAAATTGGATTTTAGAAGAAATTCGTCACATTAACTTTTTGCGTGAGGACAATGCCAATATGGTTAAGCGATTAAATGCTCAATTGGAGAAAAATGGATTGAAGATTAAGGAATTGGAAATCATGGTTGAATCTTTGGTGAAGGAAATCCAATGGAAAGATGAACAAATTGAGCGGCTTAATAGTGAATTGGCACTGTTGGATCAACAGTATTCTAAACTCTTCGATGCATATCAAGACCAAGCAATGAAAATAGATGTGTTGACGCATAAAATCAATAAGGTCTATTATGCATACGGTTCTGAGAAGGAGCTGATGGAAAACAATATTATTGAAAAGAAGAATGGATTTATAGGAATTGGAAAGAAATTGAACCTAAGAAGTGATTTTAAGAGCGACTATTTCACTGAAGTTGATGCGGCTAAATCAACAGAATTCACTATTCGTGGTGAAAACGTTCGACTGATTACTGCGCATCCGTCCGCTTCGTTTAAACTAATCGAAAATGGTGGGACTTCAAAAATCGAGATTTTAGATGCTTCAGAATTCTGGAAAATATCAAAGTATTTAGTAGTTATTGTTGACTAATGACAGAGGCAGAAATAGAAGAAAAGGAAAGAATAAAAAGGGAAAAGATTCGAAAATTTGAGAGTCCACTTCCTTTTGTACTCATTTTACGAAATTTAATTTTCGGTAAAAAGAGGCCTGATATGTATACTCGAATTGCATTTTTCGTTGGAACAATCATTTCTTTAACTTTCCTTCTTTGGAGTATTATTACCTATTACACATTGGTTTCAAGAGATTGGATTTCTTCTCAAAAGGGAATTCCTGTTCAATCAATTATTGAAAACCGAGGTTTGGAATTGGAATTTGAAAGCGGTGATTTCTTAAACCGACTTCAAGTTGCAAGTGC
>JBLHVW010000094.1:0-14610 GCA_047628775.1 Salibacteraceae bacterium
TGCTTGTTTTCGCCAAGTCGATTGATTTTATGATTTTTGCGTCAGTAAATGTAAACGCGAGGAGCGGTTTCACAAAATATACACGCCAGTTGTTATCCACAATATGAACAAGAAACTAAAGCTTTGGGAGTTAAATCGAGTCAGCGATCAGGAGTTTAAATCGCAAGAGAAATTCCCCATTACTGTTGTCCTCGATAGCATCCGAAGCTTAACCAACGTTGGTACATTCTTTAGAACCTGCGATGCCTTTAATGTGGATAAGATTTATTTGTGTGGAATCACCGCTGAGCCACCTCACCGTGAAATTCAAAAAACAGCACTGGGTGCAACCGAATCTGTGGATTGGGAACACCGAGAATCGATTGTTGATTTGATCAAAGAATTAAAAGCATCTGGAAAGAAGATTTGCTCGATCGAACAGACGGAAGAAACAACCTTATTGCAAGACGTTAAAAACCTACCGAATGAACATTACGTTCTTGTTTTTGGGAATGAGGTGAATGGCGTTGATCAAGATGCAATTGATTTATCAGATCATATTATTGAGATCCCGCAATTTGGAACAAAACACAGTTTAAATGTTTCTGTTTGTGCAGGGATTGTGATGTGGGAATTTGGGAAGAAGTTTATTTGATTAGATCAGTCGTGAACTCCTTTTTGGATCGGCTGAGCCTTTTAGATTGTTGGACCGCCCTTTGGGCTTTTGGAGTTAATTGCAAGTAGAAAAGAGCAATCGATCTAACAAACAGGTGATAAACTATAATAGTTATAATTTCAGACCATGAAAATTTTAATCTTAGCCATTTTACCGATCTTTCTTTTCTCTTGTGGATCAGATAATAAGCCAAAAAAAGAAAAATCCGAACAAGTAACGAATGAACCTTTTAATGGTACCATTATGGTTGGAGATTTTTTATTCATAGAGGCCCTTGACACTAATATAAAAGTACCTGAAACCCATCCTATTGAAACCGATTTTCATGAAAACGAAAATTACGTTGAGACATCCTTTCCTGGTGGAGCTTTCAACTTACAGCATTACATTAACAAACACGTTAACTACTCTAATGAAGCGATTGCGAATGAGATTATGGGTAATGTTTTCGTAAGCTTCAACGTTCAAGTTGATGGATCAATTACCGATGTCGAAATACAAAGAGGTGTCCACCCATTATTAGATGAAGAAGCTCTTCGCGTTGTTAAATCGATGCCGAATTGGATTCCAGCAACTAAAAAGGGCATTAAAGTTATTTCCAATCATCAGATCCCAATTGTTTTTACTGTGCAGTAGATTTGATGTTGGATCAGTCGCAAGCTCCTTTTTGGATCGTATAACTTCACTACCGTTTATTTTTCAATAGCTATCGCTTTTTCTTGCCTTTTAGACTGTTGGACCGCCCTTTTGGATTTGTTCTGGTTTCAATGAAGTCATTTCAAACGCTTAAACAAAGGAGTTGTAAGTTGGAAATAAGTACTTTAATTTATGAAAATTATTATCGCCCTTTTTTTATATTGATATCAAGTATTTCATTTTCTCAAGATTTTTTGAAATGTCCTGATGTTAAATCTGGTTACTATGGTTATGATGGAGAGCTAAAAAGCACTATAATATTTAGAAAGAAGGATTACCAAATTGAGTACACTATGAATGACGATCATTGGTTGATCATGTCACTGGATTGGGTTTCAGATTGCGAGTGTAATATTACATTTTTTGAAGTCAGTAGAACATCTTCAAAGCCATTAATTGGAGTTAAAGGCAACGTGGTTATTACATCTCATAATAACAAAGGATACACGTATGATTCCATTTGGTCCAACGAACCTGATTTTGTTCTGAAGGGGAACTTATATTACAAAAATCAGGCACCTAAAAAAATCAAGAAAAAGATGAAAAAAATACTAAGAAAGAATACTTAAGAGAGATCAGTCGTCAGCTCCTTTTTGGATTGTATAACAAAGTCAACGCTTGTTTTTCAAAAGCTATCACTTTCTCTTGCTTGTGAATGTTAGATGTTGAAATTTAGAATTTAGACCGTTCGATTTTCGAATTAAGACCGTCTAAAATCTAATATCTAAAAGTGAAGCGATCTAAAACCCAATCTATTCATGATTCTCGAAGAACAACTCCAACTCTTGCAAACGTTCTCTTTTAATATCCTCTTCCAACAAAGAATATTGAAATGAATTTTTCGCGAACTCATACAAATCGTCCTTTGTAAGTTCCAATGCCTTTTGCAACTCAATGTAGTTTGTATTCACTTGCCCTCCAAAATAGGCTGGATCGTCTGAGTTTATCGTCACTTTCAACCCTAGTTCCATCATTCTTTTTACGGGATGGTCTTTTAAGTCATCGACAACTTTCAATGCGGTATTCGATAAGGGGCAAACTGTCAAAGCAATATCTCTCGCAATAATTTCTTTAATCAATTCATCTTCGAAGCAATTATTTCCGTGGTCAATTCGCTTTATTTTAAGAACATCTAGCGCTTCCCAAATATAACTCGCGGGCCCTTCTTCACCAGCATGTGCAACAGGAATGTATCCTTCTTTTACTGAAGCTTCGAAAACATTTTTAAATTTTGAAGGTGGATTCCCTTTCTCAGAAGAGTCCAACCCGACCGCCTTAATAAAATGTTTATAGGGTAAAGATTCTTTCAATGTCTCAAACGCCTCCTCTTCTGAAAGATGACGCAAATAACTCATAATCAATAAAGACGACACATTCAACTTTAACGCTGCGTCTTTACACGCCCTTGATATTCCATTGATTACAGTTTCAAACGATATGCCTCTTTTCGTATGCGTCTGTGGATCGAACATGATTTCCGTGTGCCTAACATTTTGCTCTGCGCACTTTTCGAGATAACTCCATGTCAAATCGTAGAAATCTTGTTCGTGAATTAAAACAGCCGCTCCCGCATAATAGATATCAAGGAAATCTTGCAGACAACTAAAGTTATAAGCCTCCCGAATTTCTTCAATTGAATTGTATTTAATTTCAATATTATTTCTTTTGGCAATCGCGAACATTAACTCGGGCTCGAAGGTTCCTTCAATGTGCAAGTGTAATTCTGCTTTTGGTAGTTGATTTATAAAGTTTAGCATTTTAATTTTTGGTTGGATATTGGATGTTGGATGTTGGATGATTATAAGATTCTATCGAAATATGAACAGGTGAAACATTACTCTCTGAAATTACAATAAACAATTCAGAAAGTCCCAAAAAGTGATCGATTTGCAGATTACTTAAAATGTTTTTATTGAAATAGTATTAATCGAAGCGGCGCAACCGCTGAAAAAGCGCAGCGATCAAAGAACGAAGTGATCCAAAAGGCATAGCCGATCCAAAATCTATTACTAAATTTGCACTACTCAAAATCAAACGAAATGATTGAAACAGATATCATAATTATAGGTGCAGGACCCGTTGGGCTATTTACAATTTTCGAAGCCGGACTTTTAAAACTAAGATGCCATCTTATTGATTCACTTGGAGAACCAGGCGGTCAATGTTCTGAAATCTATCCTAAAAAACCAATTTATGACATCCCTGGTTTCCCCGAAATTTTAGCTGGTGACCTGATTGATAACTTGATGAAACAAGCTGAGCCTTTCAAACCTGGATTCACTTTAGGAGAAGCAGCCGTTTCAATTGATAAAATATCCGATAAGGAGTTTGTCGTTACAACGTCGAAAGGAACGAAGCATTCAGCGCCAATTGTAATAATCGCTGGTGGACTGGGTGTGTTTGAGCCACGGAAACCGCCTGTTGAAAATTTAGTAGACTACGAAGACAAAGGCGTTGAATACGTTATTAAAGATCCAGAATTCTATCAAGGAAAGCGCTGTGTAATTGCAGGAGGTGGAGATTCTGCTCTTGATTGGGCGATCTACTTAACCAAAAATAAAATTGCTTCAGAAGTTTCATTGGTTCACAGAAGAACTTCTTTTAGAGGGCATTTGGATTCCGTTCAGCAAATAATGGATTTAGCCGACGAGGGAAAAGTGAACTTGATCACAGACTCAGAAGTTACTGGAATTGCTGGAGATGGAAAAGTTGAAAACATAACGATCAAACACAAAACGCAAGGTGAATTTGTAAAGGAAACGGATCATTTTATTCCATTGTTTGGTTTGAAACCAAGCTTAGGACCAATTGCAGATTGGGGACTTGAAATCGAGAAGAACGCGATCAAAGTAGACACTTTGGATTATTCAACCAACATACCTGGCGTTTATGCAATTGGAGATGTGAATATCTACCCAAACAAATTGAAACTAATTCTATGTGGATTTCATGAAGGAACACTTGCGGTTCAATCTGCCTTCGCTAGAATTCACCCCGACAAAAAGAATGTATTAAAATACACGACGGTTAATGGAGTAACAGGCTTCTAAATTGAGTTTTTTCATTACTTTGAACCTTCAATGGGTTTAAACAAGTATATCTTATTTCTTGCAATTGCTTTTATCAGCACTTCTGCGCTTTATTCTCAGAAGAGTTCAAAGCCAATCGATCTGAAAAAATTAGATAAAGAAGCTTTTTTCGCTTTAGAAAACAATGAGGACGACGTTGTTGAAAAAGCATTATATCTCGTTGCGCAAGGAAAAATACAGAAAATAGGACTTTATGAAAGTAATGGCTACACGATACTCGGAATTATAAACAAGAATAAGGGCTATTACATAACATCCGTTGACCATTACATTAAAGCATTAAATGCGGCTGAAAAGATTAACGATACTGGTAGGGTTTCTGCATCGTACAACAATATTGGAACGGTATATCAACTTCAAGAGAATTACACAAAAGCCCTGGAGTACTTTCAGCAAAGTTTAAACCTAGAAGAGAAGTTAAATAATCCACTCCAAAAATCCATTCGTCTCTACAACATCGGAGAGGTGTATAGCGAATTGGACAGCATGGATTTGGCCCTTACCTATTTCAATAACTCTTTACTCATAGAGAAAAAGTATTCTAATAATGAGGGTATTATTTACGCTTTACTCGGAATTGCTGAAGTCTACCTTCGCATTGATCGCTTAACCGACGCCAGTATTACACTTAATAAATCGAGTCAAATTTTAGATCCAATAAACGTTGAACTCAGAATAATCTACTACAAGTTAACTGGAGAACTATACGGAGCCCAAAAGAATTATGCGAATGCTTTAAAAGACCTGGGTCAAGCTGAGGATTTATCAAATAACGAAGACTACCGCATCCATTTATTAGACATTTACCTCACGCAGATCAACCTACTGAATGCACAACAGCAGTGGGAAAAATCTGTAGACAGGTACAATAAATACGTTGCGCTCAATACGGAATTGAACAGCATTAAGGTCAAGAATCAACTTGAAGATTTGACGCACAGAAATGAGCTGAGACAAAAGGAATTAAAGATTGAACTTGCGAACGATGAACGAGACCTCGCCCAGAAAAATGTTAAAATTGAGGAAAGCATCGGAAATTACGAAAGCCGAATTATTTGGTTCCTTATCTTCACTATTGCATTAATTTTAGGGCTAATCGTTTATGGAATTAAACGAATTACAAAAGGGAAATGATCGATTTAAATCAATATAAATTCAAGATAACGGGGCTTTACGTGGCTTACTGTGGGTTTTTGTTGTGGTTCATAAACCCGTTCGAGATACTTCAAGTTGATGTGCATTGGACGGTTTCAATTTTGATCTTGGCGCTGATTGCTGGAGTGGTTTTAGGAACTCTTCTTATTGCCCACAGAACTAAAAACCGCGGCTTAAAACAACTCATCGTTTTTCTTGGTTTTGCGCTAAGCCCGACCTTAGCAGCAGTATTAATCCTCTCTTCCTTTTCCGCCGATCCAAAAACCTCCTTCATGTTCATCTATGGATTCACAGTGATCTCAATTCCACTTGTGGCGTTTGTTATCCTCTGGATTATCTATGAAGACATCAAGCATAAAATTAAAACTTCAGGCGAAACTGAGGAAGTTCAAATCAAGCAAGAACCGATCTTCAAACTCGAAAACGACAAGGGAAAAACGCTTGTTGAAGTCAACTTAAAAGATGTTATTTGTTTTGAAGCAAATGATAATTACGTGTTGATTTATCATTTAAACGCATCGAATGACGTTGAAAAATCAATGCAAAGAATCTCTCTAAAAAAAGTTGAGAATCTGATTGAAGAAATTCCAGTAGAATTCAAAAAGGTTCATAAATCATACCTGATTAATCCGAACCACATTGATAAAATTGACGGAAAAGCCCAATCCTACCGCATTCAAATGAAACACTTTGATAAAGAGGTTCCTGTATCTCGAAACTTCAAAATATCCGACATTTCAAGGTAACCGTTCGCCATCAAAAGCTAGTAGCTCGCCCCTAATCATAGGGGTTCACACCCTATCCTAGCGACACGCCAAATAATTTTTCATTCTCAAGACGTATTTAGTAAATTAGCACAACCGAAACGAACGCATTGCGTAAACTTTACGACTCGCGTTCGAATTGGAAGAAACTATAACTATGCTTGTTACACTAAGAAAACTACAAATCCGATCAATTCGTTCTGCCCAGCAATTTGTGACAGCTGTGTTTGTTCTTTTTTCGATCAATGCGTTCTGCGCCACCTACTATGTAAATGACGGATCTACAACTGGTGATGTTTTCACAACAGCAATTGGTTCAAGCGGAAACGATGGACTAACGGCATCTACTCCAAAAGCATCTTTAACCCAAATCTGGAATACATATGGACCTTCAGGTACGAATGTCATTACTTCCGGAGACGTGATCAATATTGATGCTGGTCTCTATCAGGCCTTAGATGCAAACCTTGCTTTAAGTGTGGATGGAATTTCAATTTTAGGAGCAGGGTCTGATCTGACATTTTTTGACAACAACCAAACATCAAGTGATGCGAATCGATGGGCAAGCATAACTGGAAACAATATTACGCTCACAGGATTCTACCTTACAGGATACAATTTTGGAACTGGCGGTGCCAATGTTGTAATGATTTCAGGAGTTTCAAACTTGATCATCAACAATGTAATGGTCAATGAGAACCTTCCTGGTGGAGGGTCAACAGCAATTGTAATAACTGGAGGATCAACTGTAACATTCAACGGAGGCGGTTCAAGCTGCAACCCTGGCGCATCAAGCGTTGCTGGAGGAGGAGTTAATGTTGAAGGAAACGGAAACACGGTCACTTTTAATGATTTTATATTTAATGCAAATGAAAAGAGTTTTGAAGGTGGATCCGGTTTAAAAGTAACAGGAGATGCTACTACGACAGTTGACGTAAACGATTGCTTATTTTCAGACAACGTCAATGAAAGCGCTACAGGAGGTGGAGCAATTCACATTGCCAATGGTGCGTCGATAACTATTGACGGAAGTGTTTTCAATAACAATTTTGCGAGTCAAGCTTCCAGTGTAAATTATGGTGGAGCAATTAGTATTGGCCGCGGGTCAACTGCTACAATTACCAGCTGTACGTTTGACGGAAACACCGCAACTTCTAGTGGAAATGGCGGATCAATTGCAGTAAACACGGCCTTTGGGTCCACGGGTTCAACAGGAACTGCAATTATTGATGCTTGCACATTCATTAATGGCTCGGGTAATGATGGAGCCGATATTATGGGTCGTGTCTCTTTCAGCAGACCAGCAATTCTAACAGTAACAAATACTACCTGGAGCGGAACAGGAGAAGACATTAAGAATGATAATACGGCAGCAATTACTGTTTCCAACTCAAACTCACCTTCATTTTCTGGGCCTGTTACCTTCCCAAACAATGATGCTCCCCTTACCTCTCCGACAACCAATGCACCAGCAGGAACAGTTTGCTTTTCTGTTTTATTGCCTGTAGAATTAACAGCATTCACCGGACACTGCAGAAATCAAGACAACATACTTCAATGGGAAACAGCATCAGAAAACAACAATGATTATTTTCTTGTCGAAAAAATGAACGCCTATGGTGATTTTGAAGCTATTGGCAAAGTTGACGGCATTGGAAACAGCAATTACACTTCAAACTACGAATGGTTTGATAACGACAATTCAGGAACAGTAAACTACTATCGTTTGCAGCAAGTTGACTATGATGGTCGCAACACGATATTTAAATCAATTGCAGTGAGTCAAAAATGCAACACAGAAAATGCGCTCTACAACGAAGCGGAGAATTCGATTACCTTATTCCATGAGTCGTCACCAAGTGAAATTCTAAGTGTAAACGTTTTGAACGCTGCTGGACAAACGATTTATAACGCTGAATTACATTTGTCTCATAAGACAAAACAAACCGTACTTCCATTGAACACAAAGTTAACTGCTGGCATCTATCTGATCTCCTACCACAGCAGAGCTAACGGCATTCATACCGCCAAACTATCCATCCACTAACCCTTTGTTTCAGTTCTTGTTCAACTCGATCAAAGAAACTAGTGCTAGGTTATAGTTAGTATAGTTACTATAGTTAAAAAAGCCATTCTTATTGTAGAGTGGTCTTTTGTTGTTTGAAGAATAGTGTTACGAATTCGTTAATCTTCAACATCATAAAGCAAAATTCCTTTTCTTGCAATTGATTATCTTTGGACCATGAACAGAAGAACCATAAACGCAGTTGTCATCTTAGGAATAATCGCCATTGCTGCGATTCTTTTCATTCAGACGACATCAATTAATAGAACTGCGGCTGTCCAAGAAAAAAATATTGAAATTCAGCAACGCCAAGACAGCTTAAACGCCGCCCACTTCAATAAGGAAACACATTTCGCGTTATCAAATGTTCTTCATAGAATCTCAACCGTTTCAACAGATAGTTCTGACTTTTACGGAGCCGTTCAGCAAATCGAGCGCAATAAATTCACGGTTGACTTTCAGGAAGAATTAAGCTCTTTCCAATTAGAAGTATGGTTACAGCGTGAATTGTACGATCAAAACATTCACTTCGATTTTCAATCAGGAATCTACGATTGCTTCGACTCTACAATAACATTTAGCCCTCTCAATCGACTTGAAGGCTCTGGATTCAAAGCTGATTCTACAGCCCCTCTATTTATTCCAGGAGACACATTGTACAAGAACGGTCATTACTTCATGGTTTACTTCCCCGAAGTTGGAAAACAAGAAGTTGTGCAGAAATTCGAGGACGACTTTTCAGCTTACATTTACTTAATCATTCTTGTAATTCTCGTTCTCGTTTTCTTTGGATATACCGTGACGATCATTCTAAGGCAAAAACGTTTATCGGAAGTTAAAACAGACTTCATCAACAATATGACGCACGAGTTGAAAACGCCAATTTCCTCCATCGGCCTTTCCAGCGAGATGATAATGAAAACAGATATAAAAACCGATCCAGAAAAAATTCATAAGTACGCCAGTTTAATTTTCAAAGAGAATAAACGACTCGAAAACCAAGTGGAAAGAGTACTGAACGTTGCAAAGCTAGACAAGCGAGAAATTTCATTGAAGAAAGAACAATTCGACGTACATGAGTTCTTAACCGAATTAAAAGACAACTTCGATTTCAATAAAAACGAAACTGGAGTTCAAATCAATCTTGAATTAAACACTGAAGATTGCAACATACTAATTGATCAAGTGCACATTTCAAATGTGGTTTACAACTTAGTTGACAATGCGATAAAGTACTGTAAAAAAGAACCTAACGTAACTATAACAACACACCGAGATAAAAGATTTTTCACTATTGAAGTCGCTGATAATGGAATAGGAATTAAGCGGGAGAACCTGAAAATGATCTTCGATAAGTTCTATCGTGTTCCCACAGGAAACCTGCACGATGTAAAAGGATTTGGACTTGGATTGTACTATGTGAAAATGGTCGTGGAAGAACACCAAGGAACTATTACAGCGAAAAGCACACCGGGGAAAGGAACTACGTTTACCGTTAAACTCCCTTGTTAACGACGCCTTTTTTTCATTTTATTGAGTTCCGTTACTGGCTGAGGATACATTCCATCTCGCGACAAATGCTTTCCTGATTTGTAAACCATTATCCGCTCCGTTGCCAATTGATCGTCAATCGTAACATCGAGTAGATAGTACTTCTTAGCTTTAAACATCACTTCGTATGTTCCAAACATGGTATTGCCCCCAACGGTCATTTCAACCTGATTCTTCCCGATTTTAATGAGAATTTCTGCTTCCGTAACAAACATTATATCTTCAGACGACTGCACCTTATAGCTTGGAATCATGCCTTCATAATTTCCCAGGTACTTTCGTTTTAAGGAAATTGTTTTTTGAGCCGATGCAAGCATTGGAACCAATAAGAGCGTCAAAATGATAAATTTTCTCATGTAACGAAGATACATAAATTAAAAAGTAAGGACGAAATGAAATCATTTTATTAACCATTCGAAGCATTTACGAACATTCGTATTAAAATTCCTATCAAAAGACTTAAATTCGAATCAGCAAAAAACCAACGGGACATAATGAAGCAATATCACGACTTATTACAGCACATTCTAGACAACGGAACGAACAAGGAAGACCGCACAGGAACAGGCACGACATCTGTTTTTGGTTACCAAATGCGTTTTGATTTGAACGAAGGTTTTCCAGTAATCACAACTAAGAAACTGCATTTAAGGTCGATAATTATTGAACTCCTTTGGTTCTTACAAGGTGATACAAACATTAAATACCTAAGTGACAACAACGTCAAAATTTGGGACGAATGGGCGGATGAAGACGGAAACTTGGGACCTGTTTACGGGCATCAATGGAGATCTTGGCCGGATGGAAACGGCGGAGCGATTGATCAAATCACGAAATTGGTTGATTCATTAAAAAACAATCCCGACTCAAGAAGACACATCGTTTCTGCTTGGAATGTTGCCGATGTTGACAACATGGCTTTACCTCCTTGTCATTCTCTGTTCCAATTCTACGTTGCCGATGGCAAATTAAGTTGCCAATTGTACCAAAGAAGCGCAGACACATTCTTGGGCGTTCCATTTAATATTGCATCTTACGCATTGCTTACAATGATGCTTGCACAGGTCTGTGATTTGGAATTGGGCGACTTCGTTCATACCTTCGGTGATGCACACATTTATAGTAACCATCTTGAACAAGTTGAATTACAATTAAGCAGGGACTTCAAAGCATTGCCGACAATGAAAATGAACCCTGAAATAAAAGACATTTTTGCATTTACATATGAAGATTTTGAACTTATCAATTACGATCCGCACCCACACATTAAAGGCGCTGTCGCTGTGTAGCTTATTCATTTTTCTTTCTTTCCTTTCGCTTTCTCAGAACAATGAAGTTTCAATGCTTTTTGCTGGAGACGTTATGGGACATGACGGACAAATCAATGCTGCATTTAACAAAACAACGAATTCTTACGAGTACGAAGACGCTTTCAAATTCGTAAAGCCAATTCTGAACGAATACGATTTAAGAATTGCGAATCTGGAAGTGACTCTGGCAGGAAAACCATACAAAGGATATCCGCAATTCTCATCTCCAGATGAACTACCAAAAACATTAATCAACACAGGATTCAATATTATTTTGACATCGAATAATCATTCGTGTGACCGGGGTTCAAAAGGCGTCGCCAGAACATTAGACAAATTAGATGAACTTGGCGTTGCGCATACAGGAACGTTCAGAAGTCAGGCGGAAAGAGATCAAGTATATCCATTAATGGTCGAACGCAATGGAATGAAAATCGCCATGCTTAATTACACGTATGGAACGAACGGATTGTCTGTTTCAAAGCCTTTAATTGTGAATTACATCGACAGTACAATCATAAAAAAAGATGTTTTGAGAGCAAAGGAACTCGGCGCAGAATACATTGTTTGCAACATGCACTGGGGAAAGGAATACAAACTGCTTCCAAACAGCTATCAAAAAACATACGAGCAATTGTGCTACCGAATCGGAGTAGATATGGTTATCGGTGGTCATCCGCACGTTGTTCAACCGATTGTTAAAAAGGAAATCAATGGAGAAGATAAACTAACGGTTTGGTCGCTTGGAAATTTTGTCTCTAATATGCAAATCCGCCACACAAGAGGCGGTGTAATGGTTGGAGCGACAATTAAAAAGGAAGACGATAAAATCACATTGGGTGAAGTAAAACATCATATTGTATACGTTCTTGCGAAACAAGAAGGCGCTTCGAAACCATATTACATCCTACCCGATTTTGACTACAATAAATACCGTCCTGACTTTTTGGGAAAAGTGGACATTACCCGTATGGAACTCTACTTCAGCGATGCAAGAAAACTGTACACCGATGAAAACAAGGGAACTACGGAAAGCATTGTTAGTGAAGAATCTTCAATCGGGCAATTGTATATTAAGTACTTGACCCAATATTATTCTGTCTTATTGCCAAAAACAGACGATGCTATTTTAATGGACTCGAACTTAGGCAAATACCTCCATGAGACCTTAAGGTCTGACGGAACAAATGCGATCCTGTCTGGAGTTTGCTCAACACAGGAACAAGCAGCAGCAAACCTACAATTCATAAAAGATTGCGGAATGGCAGAAGCCAAAATAGTTTTTGTTAAACCTGGAAAAATAGAAAGTGTAGAATGAAAATAGCCCTAGTTGTTGCGATGGACCTCGAAAGAGGAATTGGAAAAGATAATGATTTGATGTGGCACTTGCCGAACGACATGAAATTTTTCAAGGACACTACCAAAGGAGAAATTGTTGTGATGGGAAGAAAAAACTACGACTCGATCCCAGAAAAATACCGCCCATTGCCGGGTAGAGAAAATGTTGTCCTAACTCGAACAGCAGGATTTGAAGCAGAAAATTGTCAAGTCTTTAACTCTTTAGAAGATTGCATGGAATTCTATAAAAATGAAACAGAACGAACCGTTTTTATCATTGGAGGAGGACAAATTTACAAGCTGGCTATTGAAACCGGCATCATTGATGAAATGTACATTACGCATATCAATCACAAATACGGTGCGGACACCTTTTTTCCAGATTTTGATTTAAAAAAGTGGACGGTGGAAACAATCATGGCGCAAGATATTGATGAGAAACATAAGGCGAGCTTTGGGGTAATGAAATATTCTAGAAAATAGAATATTTGGATCGCTGCGCTTTTAGATCACATCGTTCTTGGATCGGCTGCGCCTTTTGGATTTATTGTCGGTTTTATTGAAATCGGAATTAGTCCAAAAGCCCAAAGGGAGATCCAATAGTGAAGCGATCCAATATAGCGCTTAAAACTTGTTGATAAAACCACCATCACGACAGCCAAATCAGGCTCCGTTTTCACTATTTTTATACCCCGCCATAATCCAAACAAATGAAAGTCTGTATAGCTGAAAAACCTAGTGTTGCAAAAGACATCGCCGAAATTCTCGGAGCGAAGCAGCGCAAAGATGGTTATTTTGAAGGAAACGGATATCAGGTAACATGGACGTTTGGGCATTTATGTACACTAAAAGAACCTCACGATTACAACGAAAATTGGAAATATTGGAAACTGGAAGACCTTCCGATTGTTCCGGTCAATTTTGGAATTAAGCTGATTCAAAATCAAGGCGTTGAAAAGCAATTCAATACAATAGCGCGCTTGGTCCAAAACTGTGACGAAGTTATAAACTGCGGGGATGCTGGGCAAGAAGGAGAACTCATTCAACGGTGGGTTTTATTGAAGGCAAAATGCAAAGTTCCCATCAAACGTTTGTGGATTTCATCGTTGACCGAAGAAGCCATTAAAGAAGGATTTGAAAAGCTCCAAGACGCGTCAAAATACGACAATTTGTATGCTGCTGGTAGCGCAAGGGCGATTGGCGATTGGATGCTTGGAATCAACGGGACGCGATTGTTTACAAAGAAGTTCGGTCAGGGTAAATCGACCTTATCAATTGGGCGCGTTCAGACGCCTACTCTAGCGATGATCGTTCAGAGGTCTAAGGAAATTGACGCTTTTGATATTCATGAATACTGGGAACTTAAAACGAAATATAAAGATCAAGAATTCAGTTGTCAGATTCCTAGATTAAAATCAGCGGAAAAGGCAAAAAATGGACTTGAATACCTAAAAGACAAAGAATTTGAAATCACTTCTTTTGAGCAAAAAGAGGGGAAAGAAGGAAATCCAAGATTGTATGATTTGACTTCGCTTCAAGTAGACGCCAACAAGAAATACGGATACTCGGCCGATGAAACGTTGAAGCTGATTCAAGGATTGTACGAAAAGAAATTGGTGACGTATCCAAGAGTTGATACCACTTACTTGACGGACGATTTGCATCCAAAAATTCCAAATATTTTAAAGGGATTGCAATACTATTCTCGTTTCACAGAAAGCTTACTGAAAAATCCAATTCCGAAAACAAAAACGGTTTTCGACGATAAGAAAGTCACGGATCACCATGCAATTATACCAACGGGAGTTACTCCATCTGGCGTAAGTCATCCTGAACAAACTATTTACGATTTAATCGTTCGAAGGTTTATTGCCGTTTTCTACCCACCTTGCCTCGTCTCAAACACAACGGTTTTAGGTAAAGTTGGGGATTTAGAATTCAAAGCAACTGGAAAACAAATTTTGAAATTGGGTTGGCGTGAATTGTA
>JBLHVW010000095.1:0-14521 GCA_047628775.1 Salibacteraceae bacterium
AAAGCGGAAGTTGCACCGTAACCATCGGAAGCGCTGTTTCATTAAGATCATTTGATTTTTTGGTGCGCTTGCCAAAAGAGAGGAACATCAAGATAAGTTCATGAAATACATGAATGAACAACAGCCCATTGATTACGATCCAAGAATAGAATATGATATTAGCCACGTTCGTCAAAATTAACATTTCGATTGAAAAATAACGGCAAGATGAAAAGATCCATTATATAAGCCAAAGCAATTCCCACTAAAAAGATCCAAGCAAACGGGCGAACCCATTCAAAATTCGAAAAGCCAAGCGCGATAAATCCAACAGCCAAAACAATAGAGGTCACGAAGACCGGAAATATGTGTAAGTCGCTATTGCTCTTGTCTTCCTGCGTTATGATGTAAATGGAGTCATCGATGCAGATACCTACTAAAATGGATAAGAAAAAGAGCGTCAACGGTGTAATCGCAATTCCAACCCACAGCATGATCGCCAGCGTTGCAAGAACGGGTAATAAATTCACAATGACCAGGCCGATACTTTCTCGAATTGATTTCATAAACACGAAAGTCAAAAAGCTTGCAAACAAAATTCCGATTCCGATTCCGATTAAAATTTTGACCGTAAAAGAATACGACCCACGATCCGAAATGTATGCACGGCCTGTGAGTTCAAAGCGCATTTCATCGTCCGAATACTTGGCCAAAATGGTTTCAAGTTGCGCATTCTGCTCCATTGATTTAGAGAGCGGAGTATTTCCACATCCAAAAACAATCTTGGCCGTTTTATTATCCTCCGATAAAATTCCATCACCGCCAAGGAATTGTTTGAACCTATTCAGGTCCTTCTTGGATTCTTTTGAAATACAATTCGGAACAAGAAACGCTCCTGATTGACCATTTCGCCTAAATCGATTGTACCTTTTCGCAAGTAAGGTTGGACTATTGATAAATAACGGATCGTAAAATTTGCTGATTTCCTTTTCTAGATTTTCCAACTTTTTTAATCGCGTTGATGTCCAAAAATCCTGGTCTTTGATATGGATAGCAACTTCCAATCTTTTTGACCCAAAGAATTCCTTTCTCAGAATTTCTATAGCTTCTGTTTCCGCAGAACCTTTGGTTCCCATCGCATAATCTGAAGTGTCAATTTTAAACAAGGAAACAACACAAAATAGAATTCCAGCCATTGCTGCTAACAATCCAAATTGCACCCATTTTCGTTGCTTGATCACTCCATTCTTAATTCGGTTGTGAACTTCGTTTAAGAAGGATAGGTTCGACCGTTTGATCATTATGTTTTCCTTCGTCAACAAATGAATAACAACAAAGCGACTGTTCAGGTATGCAATTAAAACACCTGCAATGGCAACCAAAGATAAGTTAAACAGATGGTCGTTTTCAGAGAGAATCAAAAAGACAACAAAGCCAATAATATTGGTTAAGGATGTAAATAACATTGGGGTTTTTACGCGTTTCAAAATAGTTGTCCTCAATTCTTTATTGTCCTTTGCATCTGTTGCCAACTGCTTTTGATGGTACATTAAATGCATGATGTCTGTGAACGACAAAACGATAACAATACACGGAATGGTGATCATGTGGGCGCTAAAAGCAATGTCCATCGCCATCATAAAAAGTAATGTTCCAGCAAGGTTACTCGCGATTACACCTCCAATTAAAACCAACCCTTTAAATGATTTGGTCAGAACGAAAAAGCTGAGAAGGATTAGCAATAAGCTAATCAACGCGAGTAAAACAGCATCATTTTGCATCAGTTGCTTCATTCCTTGTTGGATCACATCGTATTGCAAGTAATGCGCTTGAATACCACTTTTAGCGAATTCCGAATTTTTAAATTCCGCCATTGAATCCATTGAGATGCCCTCTTTGGGCTTTCCCTTAAGGTGCAACAAAACATAGCGCTTGTCTACAGAAATAAACTTTTTTGTGATGTCTTTGTAAGCATCAATTTTGGACATTCGTTTCTCAAAAGCAGCCTTGTTATCGAGATCTATAAACGGTTCTTTCTTGACAAAGAGCAATCCTTTCCGAGGATAACGCACGTTTGTAATGCTCAAGGCGGTTTCAATTTCCTCACGCTCCGACCAGAACAACAAGACATCCGAAAGCAAATTGAAATCCTCAAAACTTTTCCAGCCGTTCTTCTTTTCAAGAACGATTACCAGTTCATTTGATTCATTCGTCGCAAACTTTTTTTGAAGTTCTTCGTACTCCTTCAAGTCTTTGTCAGTACCCAAATTGTAACCGCTGACTTCAGTGTCGAATTCCAGGTTCCGTGAAGAATAAAATCCAAATGCTGTTATTAGACCGAGCAGAAGAAGTATTAAAAATGACTTATTTTTCATTCAACACGTCTTTCAAAAATGGATTTATTTTACCTGCAATTAATGCGTGTCCAAATTTGTTTGGATGACTATCATACGGCAGGTTTGTTAACTTTTTACTTTTAAAATTGAAGTTAATTTTTAGGCTTGGAATGTCCTTAATTCGAGATTGGACAGTATTTGTTTCTTTGGTTGAGTCTAAGAAAACGACTCCAAATTCAACGCCTTGCTTTTTACAGAGTTCATGCATTTCCCTCAAGAGGCAGACCGTGACTTCTAAGCCGTCGTTATCTATATCTTTATAATTGTCGTATGCCGTCTGAATCCAGTTAATAGAGGCCAGCCAACTGCGCCCGAATGCATTTGAATACATATCATCCCAGCGTTCAAACTGGATTTCTGAATCACATTTCAACTTGTAAGGGAACCGTGCCGTTTTCATTTCGTTTTTTACATTAGACGAAGATCTTTCATATCCTATCTTTAAATTTGATCGGTATTGTTGAGAAAGGCCATTTCGTATAAAATGAAACGAAGAAAAGTTAAGCAAAACAGCCTTCAAGTTTCCTTTCTTAAGTTCCTGTTTAAGCTGCATTAACGACTGAACTGTGCCGTATCCAATTACTCCTGAATTTTGAACGTTATTCTCCGGAAACTGTTCTTGAATAAGCGCAGGAAAATTCTGATCGTCATAAACTCCATAACCATAAGTAAACGAGCAACCTAGGAAAAGCACATCGACCGAATCGGGATTTGCATTTCGAGGAACGAAGCGGTGATTTCCTTCTTCATGATTCGCCACAAAATTAACCTTCTTATTTATCGAGATCGAATACCGTCCAGGGTTTAACTGAATTCCCAAATTCTTATGTCCGATGTAAGCGTTGTTTGGAGTCGACTTAATAGAATAATCAGTGTTATGAAAATGACTGTATCCTAAAATCCGAAGGGCGATTTCAAAACACAACAACACCACTAAAGGGTACACAATGACCAATTTAAGAGCACTTTTCAGCTTGTTTTTCATTGCTCAAATTTAAGAAATCAATCGGCGAACGTATCGAATTTATTTTAATAATTATTTTTTCATTTAAGTCCTAAAAACCAAGCGTTCATCCTATTAATTGGACCTTTCAGAACCTCAAAAGGGCAATAAATGTATACTTTGGTCGACAATTAATCCCTAGGATCGTTTGAAGGTATGGTTTCGTTCTTCGTGAAATAAAAAGAGATCAGCGTTAACGAGTTGGAAAAGATTGTGAAGGATCTTAAAATTTGTAGAATTGTGCAGGTGCTTTTTTGTTTAGACAGATATACAATTTTCTTGAAAATTCTTCGTTTAAAAATCGAAACTACATGAAAACTAACTAAACCCTATGGCTATAAACCATAAATCGATCCCTAAAGACGATTCTACCATTTTGCTAATCTGCGCATTAGCCATTACTCTATTGCTCTTTTTTGTGGATGAGGGAAGTATGACATTCAATTGGATGGCCAGCGTTGGTAACTGGATTCTATTTATCATTTATGCCGTTTTCATCTTTATCGGTGAAGTATTCGTTTCAACGATTCTTTTACGAAAATACCAAAGTACTGTCTACACTCTTTTGAGCGTCGCGACAGGATCAGGATTGGGAATTCTATTCGTTGTTAAAGTCGTGATGAGCAACTGGTAATGAATTCAGCTACTTTTTCTTCTTGTCTTTGCTGATCGAGAATTTATAACCGTTTTCATTCCCGACTATTTTCACGTTAACGTATTTCGTTTTTTCATTACCGTATTGAATTTCGTCAATTTGATCGTCTGGAACATCTTCCTTTTTCTTCCCAAATAACTTAGAGGCAGCAGATTTAGTTACCATCTTCCAAGGAATTCTTAAATAGTATTCCATGTTCCCTTGAAGGTCTTGTTTCCCTGAGATTTCAAGATGGCCTAGCGAAGAGTTCACCGACATTTTTGGAATCGTCATTACTCCATCAACCAGATCGATATGGTTGTTCAATGTGTCGAATAAAACCTTGTTTAGGTTCTTATCACTGAAGTATTCGGACATGTATTCAAGCATTGCATAATTTTCCAATCGACCTTGCGTAACATCGAGATCCATGTGAATTTCAGAATCGTCAATATCTGGAGTCAAGTCATTGTGCATATGTATCTTCCCTCTAACTGTTCCGGTGAATTGCCCATGAAGGTTTTCAGCAACAATATAATCTTGTCCGAAATTCTCAAACTTGAACAAGAGTTTGTCTAAGTCAACATTTTTCACTTTAATGGTTGGACTGAAGTAGATCACCTTTGGGTCAGAACCATTGAAATAGCCGTCAATATCGAAATGACCTCCGGCGGCATCCATGTTCAGATGTTCTACATATAAATAATGCTTCGGTGTTGTTCTTAGCGTTCCTTTGATATTGTGCATCAAATACCGATGGTAGTTCAAATGCTTAATGTCTATGTGATACGTCATATCGGTGAATGGCAAATCGTAGATGTTGAACACTTCATCGTGCACAGATTTCGTTTCCCGCACCGCTGTATTTTTGTTCCTTTTCAATGCAGGTGCAGGATTGTATTTAATCAATTGATCCAAATCGAGTCGGGAAGCAACAATCGAGAAATGATTCTCTCGTTTTTTCTCAGCTTCATCTTCACCCAAGTAATAATGGAGGGTTGTTTGAAACTGTGATTTACCCAGAGTTCCATGGAAATCCTCAACCACCAAATGGTCTTCTTCGTAATGAATTCGACCGTTGAAATTTTCAAAGCGCAAAGGATGTACTTTCATTTTAGCATCAAACCGATCGATCGTCAAATCCATTGATTTCAATTCTTCTTCGTAATGCAAATAGGTAAAACCATGAATCTTAACATTGTCAAGCTCTTCGTGCCGGTACTCTTCAGGAACATAATTCTCACCCTTGTATGAAAGGAACGATTCCAATTGCAATTTGTTCGAAATCAAATTAAACTCGATTTTAGAATCACCTCCCGGATTTTCATCAAACCATTTTTCATAGTGCTCCAACTTACCTGTGAACAAGAAATCACTTTTATCGATTAATCCTTTAAAATCTACAATTCTTAAATCTTGTTCCTCCACAAAAATGTCTGCATGGAAATCGTGCAAAACATGCGGATAATGCGTCAATTTTGCGTACAAGTTTTCAATAAAGAATTCTCCTTGCGGCAAGTATTTGGATTCAGTAAAGCTTCTCGCTGAAGCCTTAAAATTGAAATCGAGGTTTAAATCATTAACCTGTTCGTCGATGGCCCCCTCTCCCTTTCCGGTAAGTTCGAATAAGTCCAGGTATTTACTTGTTATTTTCAACCGTGTATCAACTTCAATGTCTGAATGATGAAGAATAGCGGGTAAATCATCGATAGTACCAATAACTTCAAGATCGGATTTACCAACCTTCAAATCCAGTATTTTAATTGTTGCTTTATGGCCCTGAATCTCTGTTAAGAAGTTGAAATTCTCAATGGGTAACTCATAATCATCTGACTTGAAATGGACATTGTTCAATGCCACTTTCATTTCGTATTCTTCGTTCAATTTGGAAACGGTGTGTTCTGGATTTTTCAGATCAATAATGTCATCGAATTTGATGTTGACTTCGGCCTGCCCACCAACGTCATGCAAATGATCCATATTCAAGAATTTTGAAACAAAGCCCAAATCGAACTTCGAATTAAAATTCATGTGAATATGAGGAGCCGTAAAATCATTGATCTCAATATCGCCATAGATTCGACCTGCTTCTGGATTGGCAGAAAATTTATGCAATTCAAATTTCATTGAACTGAGGTCTTGATCCGCGCCGTTTGAGAATTGACCATCGAAATTCAACCCACCAATTTTTTTGTTCGTCTTGGGATTTATAATATAACCGTTATGGCAGCCAAACTTTGCATCAATTGAAGGCTTGTGTCCATTAATAGACTTCCCTTTAATTTTCGTTTTTATATAGATGTCACCCTTGTTTTTATACTGCTTCAGTATGGGAATATATTCTTCCGGTGCCATCGCTACAAAGAGGTCAAAATTGGATTTGTTCCCAGTGAAATCGAGATCTACAAAAACAGCATCCAAGAAATCAATCTTGCCTTTCATTGTAAATTCTGACCCTTCCAACTTAACTGTCGTTGGCTGAATTGTCATGATGTCCTTCACTTTCAGAAAGTCAATATGCGTTTCAAAGTCTATATGCTTGTGCTTCAAAAAGGTAGTGTCCCCATCTTTAATAACATTGATTATAAATCGCGTTTCCAGCTTCGCCAAAACATGATTTGGAGACGTCTCAAATTTTGCGGTTGCATCTTGAACAAAAGCCTCAACTTTAAGCCCGTTAGACTCATTCAGTTTTGTTATGTCAATGTTTTCTAATTCTACCTTGCTAAGATCGAGGTGGAACTCTTCCTCCGGACTTTCAATTTCTTCTGTCGGTGTCAGTGCTTTTAGAATATTGAAGGAACCGTCCAGGTGTTCAATCAGGTCAATATTCCCTCCTTTCAGCTTGATCTTTTTAATTTGCATATCCCCAGAAAGAATCGTCCACAAATTAAAACCAACATAAACATCGTGTATATGTACCAATGGGGCTCCTTTTTTCTCTTTGGTTTCATAAACTTTGAATTCTTCCAAGTCAATGGATATGTAAGGGAAGTTCTCAAACATCGAAATATGAGACCCTTTAATCTCTGTTGCTCCTGCAAAATCCTTGTTCATATCATCTACTAGGTCTTGTACAATAGTATCTTGCTTAAGATAAACGATTAAAACTAAAGTAAAAAACAAGAAGACTGGTAGGCCAATAAAAGCGAGTACAAAGCGTTTCCAAAAACGTTTACTTCGGGGCCATTTCTTCAGTGTAGTTCCAATTTTACTCATTGTATTCGCTTCAATTTAATTGATTGATGAATGAAGATAGTTTATATTCGGTTAGATATCAAATCATATGCAAAACGGCCCAAAATAATCAACCCATTGAATACTATTCAACAAGTATAAATTTGCTCTTATCTCATTCAGAGGATGTATCTTTAAAGCATCTTTTTGATGCAAGAAACCCAATACAACAAGAAATGAAAAGCATAAACGAACGAATCGAGGCGGTTCGAAAGGGTCTGAAAAAATACAATCTTCATGGCATTATTATTCCATCGAACGATCCACATCAAAGTGAATATGTTTCGGATTATTGGAAAATACGCGAACACTTCTCTGGGTTTACAGGCTCGGCGGGGACTTTGATTGTGACTCAAAATGAAGCTGCCCTTTGGACCGATTCCCGTTATTTTTTACACGTTGAAAAACAATGTTCGGGAACCGTTGTTGAACTCCAAAAGCAATCCATTCCGCATGCGCCCGAACACATTCCTTGGCTTTGTAATTTGCTTGAGAAAAATTCTAGAATTGGAATTGACTTCCGCCTTTTCTCTTCAAGTCAAATGGATTATCTCAAAGAAAATGCCTCGGTAAAAGGGATCGAAATTGAAAGCTACGGCTCGTTAATCAATGACATTTGGGAAAACAGGCCCGGCCAACCAAACGGCATTATTTCGGATCATTCGGTTGAATTTTGCGGAGAATCTCGAAAATCAAAGATGAATAAGGTTCAAAAAGAACTTTCCGATGAGGGGGCGGACTTCAATTTTATCTCAAGTTTGGATGAAATTTGTTGGCTCCTAAACATTCGTTCATCCGATGTAGATTTTACGCCTCTCGTCACATCGTATGCTTTGATCGGAAATGAAACATCCTATTTATTTGTTCATGAAAACAGAATCGAATCCGAATTAATGACCACGCTAAATCAAGACAAAATTGAGGTTCTTTCTTACGATAGTATTGGATCAAAATTGGAAGCATTGACACGCGGAAAAAAAATAGTGGCGAGTTCTTCTACGTTAAATTATGCATGTCTTTCTTCGATCCAAGGCGAATTGATTTCGAGGCCATCATTGGTACAACATTTGAAGTCGATCAAGAACGAAATTGAAATTGCGAACGCGAAAAGCGCAATGGTAAAAGATGGAATTGCACTCACTCAATTTTTCATGTGGCTCGAAATGCATTTGGAATCAACCACGATTTCTGAATACGGTCTTGGCGTTAAGTTGGAATCGTTCAGAGCGCAGCAAGAATTTTATAAATACCAATCGTTTGGCGCTATTGTCGGTTATAAATCGAACGGTGCAATTATCCATTATTCGGCTCCAGAAAAAGGCTCTTCAATCATAAGCAAAGAGGGAGTTCTTTTGTTGGACAGCGGCGCTCAATATGAAAATGCAACCACAGATATTACAAGAACAATTTGGCTGGGCGGAACTCCATCGGCCGATTTAACAAAAACCTATACGCTTGTTCTTAAAGGATATATCGAGTTGGAGCAAGCCGTTTTCCCAAAAGGAACAACCGGGATTCAACTGGATAGTTTTGCGCGAATGCACCTTTGGAAACATGGGTTGAGTTACGGCCACGGGACTGGACATGGAATTGGATCGTACAGTATGGTTCACGAACCTGCTCAAGGATTTGCTTCCAGCATGACTACTTTTAGAGGCGGAACTCCACATTTAGAAAACCAATTCACGACTATTGAACCGGGTTATTATAAAGAAGGCGAATTTGGAATTAGAACGGAGAATGTCGTTGTTTCGAAAGAAAAATTGAAATCAGATCACGGTTCATTTATTGGGTTTGAACCGATCACGCTTTGCCCGATTGAAACGCAATTGATAGACCACGCACTACTTTTGAAACATGAAATTGATTGGTTGAACGCTTACCATCAAAAAGTATATGACGGCTTGGCTTCCCATTTGAATTATCGCGAGAAGGTCTGGCTAAAGGAAAAATGTAAGGCGGTTTAATTAGTTCGAAGGCAGTTCGAGCCATTTGTCCAAAGCCGATTTCATCTCTTTCTGCTTTTTAAAACTGAAATCGCGCATTCGTGTTCCATGGTGCCCTCCGGCTCGAACGTATTTCAGCAAGCCGCGGCTTTTGGCCGCATCGGAGAGTTGAACCGCCGTTGCCGACCACGTGTCTAATCCGCCATAGATAAACATGATATTTTCCGCCTCATTTTGAATGAAATTGTTCACGTTTTTCATTGGTGCAGGATCGAATGGGCGGTTTTGTCCTTCTGGGAATGTAAACTCAAACGTGTAGACTTCTTTCTGCGACAAGTACTTTTCAAACGGTTCATATTCATAGCCGTACATTCCCATCTCCGTCATTGCTGCCCAGAAAAAGGGTTGTAATTTTTCAACTCCCTTTCTTTCAAAAAAAGAAACACCCGAAACATCTAAAACGTGGTTTAAAAGGGAATCTGAAGTGGCTTTTTCATCTGGAATTTCATTAAATGCATACGTCCCCCATTGCCAAAACGCAAACGAGTATTCGAGAACATAATACTCAAACGCTTTCTCTGTAGAAAAACTCCATTCGTAATTTTCAAACGACGCTTTTGATTTCAAGAGTTCAACCATTTCTGCCTTTCTTTCAAAACACAAGGTTTGGTATTCGTAAATCATTTCACGCTGTTTCTTCGTTCCAACCGTATCGAAAAAGTGATAGATCCGCGGGTCTTCGCGTTCAAAGTTTAGGGGAGCAACATAACAAACACTCGCGTCCACATCGTCCGGATAGAAAGACCGATGCAACATTGTTGTTTGTCCACCTTTACTGATGCCTGTCGTTACAAATTTATTGTCTGTATATACTGCTTTTTTCAAGGCTTGGATGATCAAATGTTGGTCTTCGGCAGCATTTCGAACCGTTAAATCCGTCCAGGGAATTTCAGTTTCTGGCTTTGATTGATCAAAAAAGCGGTGCTCAATTGTGATTTGATTTCCAGCATACAATTGGGCCAACTCTCCTGCTCTCAGCGAGTAAATTTGATAGCCCTGAAGCTCAACAATTACAGGTGCATCATCTGAAGCGTGGGCCACTAATACGCGTTGATTAAAGGTCGGTGAATTTGGATTACTTGGGTCCGTTTTTTGCTGAAACCAAAGTTCATAATGTTCCGTAAAATGATCCGTTTTTCGAAGAACATTCACCTCAATAACATTTGGAATCACTTCAAGACGTTCGAGGAAAGTACTTTTTACCGGTGGCGTTACTGTTTCGCTCGTCAGCTCTAGAGCCTGCTTGCAGCTAACCTGCGTAAATCCAACCGTTAAAACGATCAGTAAATAAAAAAGATTTCTTTTCATAATTATTCAAATATACGCCTATCCTTCAAGAGATTAATCGAATTCTTGCCTTTGATCTTCGAATTAAAAGACGGAAACTTCATGAACTTCTCGTGATTTTCAATAGTAATGAGTCAAACATGGTTAAAATAGTATAAATCAGAACTCTATTCTTTGTGGATTTGTAACTTTTAGAGCATCTCGTTGTTTCACTTACAACGTTCATTACTCCTGGCGCAATAAGTGGAGGAACAATATGTATATTTATTACACTGAGAAAACAAAAACTACCAGGAATGAGATTGAATACAATTTTGGGGTGTCTGCTTTTTTGCATCGCATCTTTACAAGCCACAGCTCAAGTCGATTCAATGCAAATTGATGGACAGTATTATAAAATCTATCCGTATCCAGAGCAAATAATTTCGCACGACGATTATTGGTTGGCTGTTAATGACAAAGACTATTTCAAAGACCCTGAAAATTTCTTTCAGTTGTTCGGTGAAACAGAGACGTTTAATCGATCTCATTTCAAGGACGCAAAGGGCTCAATGTTGGAAATGATGCAAAACCAACTCAAATTCAAATGGAAAAAAAAGACAAATAAAGACGGAAGGCTTGGCGTTGGGGCTCGATTTGTGAAACAGGTGCGCAAGCATCCCGATCTATTCATAGGTCCGAAGTATGAATTCAACAAGGAAATTATTCCTCCCTTCGAGGCCATACCAGATGGAAAGTACGTTCAACTTTTTACTGAGTTTTGCCTCATCGATAAAAAGGGAGAGTGTGTTCCTCAATCACAAAGAGTAGCTGGACATTTTGATGTGAAAAATAACGCCATTGACGGAACTGCTGTTTGGTTAAGTATTGCCGGCGATACGCTTAAAAGAGGAGAATTCAAAAACGGATTGAAGCACGGTGAATGGTCAATGATGAAAATCGATGGCCCGCCAAGATACCTTTACAGACACAAGACAAAATGGTTTCGGAAATTCGGAAAATTCTATGAAACGGATACTTTGGACAAGGTGGCCAATTACCAGAATGGAATTCTGCAAGGGAATTTTTATGTATACCAGCATCGAGAAAGGAACAAAATTATTGGTGAATTTGTTAATGGCGAACAAAGCGGAAACTGGAAAACCTATTCAGAAGGTCAATTGGTTCGGAATGTTACCTTTTCTGAGCCGAATAATGAGTTGGTTTCACACAAGCCAATCATTAGAACGGGCTCGCTTTTCTCAGGAGACGGCATCGAATTCAACTTTTACGGGTACACTTATGGCCTCCAGGAATTGCCGAACTATTTCTATAAAATAGGATTTGAAGAAGAACCGGACATCGAATTGGAAGAAGAGGAGTTTGAATCGCACAGGTTGGAATACAGTGGTGGCTACCAAAACGATAATTTACCCGAAAGGTTTAAAAAAATTGAAAACTTCCACTACAAGTATGGGTTCTATGATTTTCACAAAGACCCACGCACTGATCTTGTCGAAACAAGAGGCTGTTTTATAGATAGCATTGGTGCAAAAATGCTGTACGACGGGGCTTACGAACTGTTCTATCCAAACGGTCAACTCTTCACGAGGTACACCTTTGAAAATGGCGAATTAAGCGACGAGGGTATTATTTACTGGGACAATGGCGTTGTCCATGATGAAATTATCTTTGCACCTGATTCCAACCGATATATTCGTCGCGCGTATGATTACGAGGGTGTTTTATTCGAAACAGCAATCTATGACTCACTCGGTGACTTTGTGAAAACAGACCGGCCTTTTGAAGTAAAACCCTCATTATTTATTGATGGCATTACCGCTGAATTAATACCAAGCCCAGAATATGGAACTCAGAAATTTCAAAAAATATTCCCAGGAAATTATGTATATGAAAACTGGGATTTACTTGAAGACGAATTTAACGATGAAACGGTTACTTTTTATAAAAGATGGAGCGGAGTCGACACTACTGTTATCAGTCAATTAACCTACGATCCAAAGACGCGAAAAATGGTTGACTATAATCTTTCATACACTGGGAAAGAACGTTTGAGATCAGAAAAAGTCTTTACAGAAGATTATGGAAGTTGGACCGGTAAAACCCATTGGAAATATGGCAACTATGAGGTGATTACAACGGCCTCGGGAATCCTAAGAGAAATGGACGACGACACACTTCCTCAACTCAATTTGAGGTATCCCACCGCACATTATGATGTAACATCGGACATTGAAGTATTGCACAAAGGAAAACCATACAGTGGAAAGGTAAAAGTCATTCAAAATGCTACTCGATTTAGAAGCTTTAAAAACAAACTCACCCTGCACAATGACAATCAATCTGCAGAGGAAATAATAAAACGACAGCTTCTCGACTACCTAAAAAGAGGAACACATAAAAACAGCAGGTACCTTGACCTTGTTAGTTCTATTGGGGATTGCGGATATGTGAACTCTGAAATTCAACGCCAACTATTCAAGGTCGTTAATGATGGTTATTTTTCTTCTGTTGGAACCTCCGACTATGGTTACATTGTGGATCTAAATCTATCCGGTTATGTTACGGATATTAAAGGGGAAATGGTTGAAGGAAAACCACAAGGAACTTGGAAAGGGAAAAACATCTCTGGAAGATTGCTCTCAACAATTGCATTTGACCGTGGAGAACCGATTGGACTGCACTCGAAATATGCGATTCACAAAAAAATTAAAAAAGAGGAGCGTGCATTTTCTGAAGATTCTTTGCCCTCAAAAAAAACCTGCTTTTTATACAGCACCGATTTGTACGATAAAGGAATGTTGAATGGACCTTCCAACCAATTCTTTTGGCACGGCGGAATCCAAGAAAAAGGGACGTACTTGAATGGTCTATTGGAAGGTGAATACCTTTCGCGTTATTCAATCGCTTATTCGAAATCCAATTTCAAAAACGGAAGGCTAGACGGGTACACGAAAACGTACCTCACGCTGCCTCGAAAAGACACCGTTTTGCTTTACGACTTAAACTTTAAAAACGGGTATTTGAACGGTAAATCAGTTACATACCATACGAATGGTAGGATCTCGAAACAAGGGTTTTTCCTCGACGGAGAGCCGATTGACGATTACGAGGCCTTCGACACGCTTGGCTTCAAATACCATTACGTTAAATTCAAATATTCGCTTCCTGTGGAGGAAAAAATTTGGGAGGAAAATGAATTGAGCTTGCGGTATACTTTCGCGTGGGAAGATTCAATATCCTTCGATCCATCCGACATTACCAACTCGTTGAGCCTTGATCGATTGATGTATAAAATGGGCTATGGATCCACCAGATTGAACGAGGAATATTTCGGACGCCCGAGGTTGATTGACAAGACGGAATTGTCGTATCACATGACAAAGTATTACCCAAACGACACCGTTGCAAGAGACGGACAAATAGATGATGGGAAAAAAGTTGGACCCTGGAAGTTCTTTAATTACGAAGGTGAATTCCTCTATGAAGTGAACTACTTCGATTCGATTATTACCGTAAATGATTCCATCATGTTTAAATCCAAAGGGCTTCTAAGGGATTACGATAAAGACGGAAACAAGCTCTTTGAGGCCTTCATTTTGGAGAAAATGGAAAAGTACGATTGTGCGCACACCGATCACTACGAAGTTCGCCAACTTTATACGACCTGGGAGGCCTATGAAAGTCTGGGAAGAATGAACGGTTTTGTGCAAAATTTCTACGACAATGGCGTTCTTCAAAACGAAGGAAGGATGAAAGACGGATTGCCGCAGGGCTTATGGAAATATTACGATCCATTCGGGAAACTGAATTTGATGGGAATGTTCCATCAAGGAAAAAGAGAAGGCCGGTGGCTTTCTGGCGATTTAGCAGAGAAGAAATATTTGGGTGAAATTTGCTTAAATCCCAACTTACCCAATTTGGAAAAAGAGAAAAAAATCCGTGAAAACTTGTTGGATGTCACGATCATCAATTACCA
>JBLHVW010000096.1:0-14450 GCA_047628775.1 Salibacteraceae bacterium
CGGATAAGCAGCATTCAGATGTTATCCATAAAGTTGTTCCAATGATGAAACACGGAGCAACATTGTCTTATTCGCATGGGTTTAATATCGTCGAAGAAGGAATGAAAGTTCGTAAAGATTTGACAGTTGTTATGGTCGCGCCAAAATCTCCAGGGTCCGAGGTTAGGGAGGAATACAAACGCGGATTCGGAGTTCCTACCTTGATTGCCGTACATCCAGAAAATGATCCAAACGGATCGGGATTTGAAACTGCTAAAGCTTACGCAGTTGCAACAGGTGGTCATAAAGCTGGAGTTTTGAATTCATCTTTTGTCGCTGAGGTGAAATCTGATTTAATGGGCGAACAGACAATCCTTTGCGGTGTTTTGCAAACGGGTTCAATCCTTGCATTCGATAAAATGGTAGAGAAAGGAATCAATCCTAATTACGCTTCCAAGCTTGTTCAGTGCGGATGGGAAGTGATCACAGAAGCTCTCAAACATGGCGGTTTGACGAACATGATGGATCGGTTGTCAAATCCCGAAAAGCTCGAAGCACATCGATTGTCTGAGGAATTGAAAACGATAATGAAGCCTCTGTTTGCTGAACACATGGACGCAATTATGTCAGGAGACTTTTCTGCCAACATGATGAAGGATTGGTCGAATCAAGACGCGAACCTTTTGAAATGGAGAAAAGAAACAGGTGAAACGCAGTTCGAATTAACGCCTGGATCTGAAGACGAAATAGCAGAACAAGAATTTTTTGATCATGGAACCTTACTTGCGGCTTTCGTCAAAGCTGGAGTTGAGTTGGCCTATGAAACAATGGTTAAATCTGGAATTAAAGCGGAATCCGCGTACTACGAATCCTTGCACGAAGCGCCATTAATTGCCAACACAATTGCGAGAAAGAAGCTGTACGAGATGAACAGGATTATTTCCGATACTGCAGAATACGGCTGTTATTTATTTGATCATGCATGCCGACCTTTGTTGGTTGATTTTATGAAATCGGTTGATACCAATGTGATCGGTAGAACGTTCGCGGCCAACAATCAAGTGGATAATGTTGAATTGCTTCAAGTGAATAAAGCCATTCGAAATCATCCAATTGAGTCAGTAGGAGAGCAACTTAGATCTGTCATGGCAACAATGAAAACCTTATAAAATGGAATTCAAATTAAACAATGTTAAGGAAGCCGCTTCACTTTTAAGTGATGTGGTTTCCAAAACGCCATTGATGCGGAACGTTCAGAAATCAAGAGAGTTTAACTCGAATATTTTCTTCAAACGCGAGGATTTACAACAAGTTCGTTCGTACAAAATACGAGGAGCTTTCAATAAGATGGCATCGTTGAAAGCATCCGAATTGGTGAATGGAGTTGTTTGCGCGAGTGCAGGGAATCATGCGCAGGGGGTGGCTTACTCGTGCTTTCTTAAGAAAGTTAAGGGCGTTGTGTTTATGCCAACTCCAACTCCAAAGCAAAAGATTGAGCAAGTCAAAATGTTTGGCGGAACGTGGATCGAAATTATTCTTGTAGGCGATTCGTTTGACGATGCCTTTAATAAAGCAAATGCGTATTGCACCAGCCATAAAATGAGTTTTATTCACCCTTTTGACGATATGAAAGTTGTTGAAGGTCAAGCTACGATAGCCTTGGAGCTGTTGGAGCAATCGACCGATGCAATTGATTATCTATTTCTTCCCGTCGGTGGCGGTGGGTTGGCTTCAGGCGTTTCAAGCGTATTCAAATTACTCTCACCAAATACAAAGATCATTGGAGTTGAACCACTCGGAGCGCCTTCAATGTCAACGTCCATTCAAAATGGAGTAAACACCAAGTTGGAAGAAATTGATAAGTTCATTGATGGTGCATCCGTGCAACGCGTAGGCGATTTGAACTTTTATTTTTGCTCCAAAAACCTGGATGAAATGGTGACTGTTCACGAAGGGAAAGTTTGCCAAACCATATTGGACCTCTACAACAAAGACGCGATTGTCGTTGAGCCTGCGGGGGCATTGTCGGTCGCAGTTCTCGATCAATTTAAGGATGTAATCAAGAGCAAGAATGTTGTGTGTTTGATTAGCGGGAGTAACAATGATATTACACGAACGGAGGAAATTAAAGAGCGCGCATTGCTTTACGCCGGAGTGAAACATTATTTCGTAATCCGTTTCCCGCAGCGGGCAGGAGCATTGAAGGAGTTTATCGCAGAAGTTTTGGGGCCGAAGGATGATATTACTCATTTCGAATATTCCAAGAAACACAATCGGAATAGGGGGCCGGCGGTTATAGGAATTGAATTGGGAGGAGAGGAAACCATTGAAGCCATTAAAGAACGCATGGTAGAGCGGAATTTTTTCGGTGAATACTTGAACGAAAATCCTGATTTGTTTCAGTTGTTGGTTTAGGGCGAATTGGTACAAATTGTAAGTACTTTTAGAACAAACCGTCTATTTAAACAAATAAATCTCTAAACCATTAATAGTATGTCTGAAGAACAACACATCGAAACATTTAAAGCAACGGGCCAGGGAATTGGCTGGCCGACAAAAGTACAAATCACAGATACGGAATGGACTGTTCAGGTAGATGAACCAGTCGAAGACGGAGGTTTGAACAGTGGGCCTAATCCAATGCAACTTTTCGCAGCTTCATTGGTGAGTTGCCAAAACGAACAAGCGCAAGTTGTTGGTGAAGAGCTTTCGATAAGCTTCAATGGAATTGATATTACACTTGAAATTGATCTTGATTTATCAGGATTTATGGGAATGGCGGATCATTCAAATGGAAGTTACAAAGCGGTTCGTATGAGCGCTGTTGTAAATGGAAGTTTGACGGAAGATCAAGTAGCTGAATTAGGAGCTAAGGTTGATGGGCGTTGTCCAATTTTAGGATTGCTTCGATCTAGCGGTTGCGCGATTGAGAGTACTTGGGCTAACGCTTAGAACGAATAATAGTAATATGCAAAAGCGCCTTCAATTTATTTGAAGGCGCTTTTTTATGAATTAAAGTTAAATTGGATCTAGCTCTGCTTTTTCGATGAATTCTTCGAAAATATTACCCTATTCGATCAGTTGTCCAACTCATAATACAGAACAAGATAAAATGTTTTGCACTAAGATTAAACAATATAAACCATAATATTCCAAGCCATGTGCAAAACGATTGGCGGCCCTATAGATTTTGATTTATAGTAAACAAGTGCCAAAAGTAGCCCGCCAATTAGAGTAATATAGGCGTGGTGAAAATTGTAATAGAATTCAAGGTGGATAAAATCGAAATGCAGAAAATGTAAGAAGCTGAAAAGCAATGCAGATGCGGTTATAGCCTTTGTCGCGTTCATCTTTTTATGCAGTTTTCTTTGTAAGAATTGACGGGAAAATAGTTCTTCTGCTATTGGGATGAAAAGAATACTGGATAGTATGTTGACATTCATGAAATTATCCCATCCAGTAAAGTCATACGAAATGACAAATTGTTGGACAGAAATACAATTGTATATCCAGTTTAGGGGCCATTGCACAAAAACAAATAGTGCACCAATTGCTGCGGCGATTAAATACCATTTAATCGCAGTCGACTGAGGCAGCTTTTCATTTTCATTGTTGCTCATATAAGTAAACAGGAACAAGAAAAAAAACAACAGTAAACCATTAATTAAATCATAGTATTCTAGAATAAAAAGGGATTCTGGGGTATAGGCAAGGAAGACCCAGGATCCCAATAAACTAAGTAGAGCTATATAGATTAACACATAAAAGAAGGATTTTATAATTTGCATGAATCTTGTTTTGATCTTGACAAAGGTTTAGAAATAGACATTGAAGTTATGTCCTTTTCAGAAGTGAAAATAATAATAGCGTCTTCGTGACAACCTGTCTTATTACCTTCTAAATCATCTTCTTTAACGGTTTTGACTGCGCTGTTAGCCAAAAAAACAACGAGAGATAAGAGTAGGCTGTTTAGACTGTTTTTCATTGGGAAATAAAGATTTGATTTTTAAAATCTGTAAAAACTACAAATTAAGAGTTTCCGAATGGCGCATCGATCAAAAGACTCGGAGTGTAATACAACTGTGCATTTTGCAAATCGAAATAGACATTGAATCGTTTTAAGATGTTTCCACCGATAACGCTCACGTGTTGCTTTCCAAGAGCTCCTTCGAAGAAACTGATTGGCATATCCGTAAAGCTCGTTTGGCCAATAGAGAAGTAGGGAAGGATTGCCTTTTTCGTTTTGAGAATGTTCCCGTAAGAATCCTTTAAATGACTTTCACTGATTGTTTCAAGTTGGGAACCAATATCATTTTCTTTTACGAATTGATCGTCCAACAAAAGCGTTCCTCCAAACCCAGAATGGATCAAAACTTCATTTGTGTAGTTGTTGTTTTCAATCTGATAATTGGTTTCTACATACATCATGTGCCCATTGAAAATCAAACTTAACTTTTTATAGCTTTCATCTAATTCTGGTAAGTAGGAGTGAATGACCATAATGTTTTTATCAAAATTTAATTCAATTACCTTGTCTTGAAAAAGGTTCGGTCCAAATTTTCCATCTGCGCTTGGTCCGGTGTTTTTATCTTCCCAAATCGTTACGTTGTTCCATTCAAAATCCTTTATTCTTAAATAATTACCAAGGCTGTATCTGGTTTCACTTTCTCCGCCCCAAGTGACTCCTCGTTCAGAGTTGTTAAAATTTTTGGAGGCTATTTTTTTGACTGCATCTTCTGTTAGACTAATTGCGCCTTGTGCAGTGTGAAACATCAAATTTAAGGTGTCAACTTCATTGAGAACCGTTTGGATAATAATGTTGTTAGACTCCGTTAAAATAAATGGAATAGTGTCATGTGTAAGAACTAAACCTTCCTTATTTATAAAGGTGATTCCGCTCTTTATTTGCGTTAAACAGGTATCCGTATCGTTTAATATGACAAGAAAATTCTGTTTTTCATAAAGTGCAATTTGAAATGAAATAGTGTCAATATCAGAATAGAAGGTAATTGATTTTGTTTGTGTCGTTTTATCTGTAACATAAACATCTAATTCTAATGCAGGATCAATTGTCCAGTAGCTTTCTTTAAAGGAATTTCCATCTTTAACAGACAAATCACTTGTGTTGGTTCTCAGAACGGGTAAATCATTTTGAGCAATACACAATGCGCTTAAGGCCGTGAATAGTAATAAGAGGCTTGTTGTTTTCATGGAGTTGTTTTGTCGAAAATCAATAGTGAGTTCGTACTAAATTTACGTTTTTTTAAATCCAAGAACGACAATCATCGTTTATTAAGGGAAATTTAACACTCTATGAGAGTAGATCTGTTGGAACTTGTAAGAATACGTTATAGCAGCTCAACCGTTGCACAATCTTTAGTTATTTTTCATTCTTGTCCTGTGGGCACGAAAACCGCCAAAGTAAAGGTGGTATTTGAAGGAAATAGTATGTCCTTAAGCACGACTGTAAATTGATTTGATAGGGATACTATATCCATAGAATAGACTAAAAGTGCCTGTGTCATAACCCAATTTCGGAGTCAAATAAAACAATGCTTTTTCCTGGTTAAAGTAGCAATTGGCTTCCAATCCAAAAACACTGTAATGTCCTCCAAATGAAATTCCATTTGCTGGAATGTGTTCGTTTTTTTCTACAAAAAGTCGCCTGTAATTTGCATAAATGGAACCTGAAGCGATGGGGTGGTAGTAGGAGCCATACAATTTAACTTCACCACCCAATCCGTAATGTAAAAGCTCAAAATGATTGGTGATTCCAATATGCAAGTAACCATCAGATTCACCATTGTAGAACATATCTGAAATTGCGCTTTTTAAGCTTAAACGTTTAGCGGCTTTTTTCACTTCGGCAAGACTGTCAAAAAACGCTTGCTCATCGAAGGGAGAAGTAGTATTTGAATTTGCTTCAATTTCAATAGTCTCTTGTGAAGTTGAGTCAAACGAGAGCAGCATAAAAAAGACGAGTGTCAGTTTCAGCGGATTCAATAAATTGTAATTTCCCATAGGTTCAAATCTATGGGGATTATTTAGGGCTGTTGAATCGAATAGCGCAAGAGTCGAAGTGTGATTGGTGAAATTCGCAAGTTTTGTTCCAATCAAACGCTAGAAAAAATGTAACTTGCGGAGACTAAAATTATACTATTATGAAATTCAGATTGCTCCTAACAATTTTCTGCTCGTTCCTATATTTATCAGTAGATGCACAGCAAACGATTAATGCGTCTATAACAAATGGTGGAATTCAAAGAGACTACATCTTATACGTTCCAGCAAATTACACGGGAGCTACGGCTGTTCCATTGTTGTTCAATTTTCATGGTTTCACGAGCAATGCAAGCCAGCAAATGTTTTATGGTGACTTTCGGTCAATTGCAGACACAGCAGGATTCATTATCGTGCACCCAGAAGGAACTCTTGATAACAATGGAATAACACACTTCAATGTGGGGTGGGGAGCAAGCACAGTTGACGACGTTGCTTTTTCAAGCGCATTGATTGATTCTATTTCGGCGCAATACAACATTAACCAAGACCGTGTATATTCTACTGGAATGTCAAACGGAGGGTTTATGAGCTTTAAATTGGCTTGCGAATTAAGTAATCGAATTGCTGGAATTGCCTCTGTTACCGGTTCTATTTTACCCTTAACGCTTTCGAACTGCAATGCGCTTCATTCTACACCAATCATGCAAATTCATGGTACGACCGACGGAACTGTACCCTACAATGGCGGAGCAGGATGGACAGAGCCAATTGGTTCTTTAGTTGATTATTGGGCCAACTTTAATAATTGTACGGTAACGCCTGTAATAGAAAATATGCCGAACATCAGTATTGTAGATGGAAGTACTGTTGAGAAATTTTCTTACCTCAACGGCTACAACTGCACGGAAGTGATACACTTTAAAATCACAAATGGCGGACATACGTGGCCTGGTTCTGTTTTTCCTTCTGCTGGAACAAATTATGATATTAATGCTTCAATTGAGGTTTGGAACTTTTTATCCAAATACGATATTAATGGATTGATAAGTTGCGGAAACGTTGGTGTTAAAGACGAAACACTAAATCCAGCTTTATCTGTTTATCCGAATCCTGCTGAGAACAAGCTTCAAATTGATGGACTTGATAACCTTACTGATCTCCGAAAATTAGTGATCACTGACCTTTCAGGAGCTGTTTTGATTACGGCGGAAAGCGCTGATAATGGAATTGATATTTCTGAATTGTCTTGTGGATTCTATTTGGTTCATATTGAACATGCAACTGGCAAGCGTTCAATTAAGTTCACGAAGGAGTAGGGATTAAAATTCGTCTGTTGTAGTAATTAGGGCTTATTGTTTCTTTTCGAAGATAAGTCCTTTTTCGTACGCAACATATGATCGGTCTCCCTGTTTGCCAAGGTTTTTGTCTACAATTATTAAATCGCTAGAAGAAAGTTCAACAATCCTGTAATTAACGTCTTTGCCTGAGAATGTTAATGTCAAATTCTTCTTTTTCCAAGTGAAATTCGCTGATTGCCCGTAATTGAGCAAAACGCCAGTATTATCCTCTTTAAATTCATAAGAAATCCCTTCTACCAATGAAAAACGCATAGAACCATTATTGTCATATCCATAAGTATTTAATTTACAGTCACCTATAAGGTCGCTTTGCGCCTGCGTATTTGAACTTATTAATACCACTGCTAAAATCATCAATGCACCATGGATCATTCTTTTCATTCTTTTCAAGTTAAAGTGTTGGTATTTTAGGCTTTGTATTGGTTTAGAGATGCAGAGTAGCATAGGGTACGGGTTAAGATTCGATCGTTCTAAACGTTAAATTTACTCTAGGAATTTTCACTTTTTTTGTTGGTGGTAAACTGTGGAGCCAATTTTTTTGGGTTGTACCTTTCATTATTAACAAGCTGCCCTTTTCTAAGAAAACAGAAACGGTTTGTTTTGATACTTTGTGTTTAAAGGAAAATTTGCGGTCTGCTCCAAAACTTATTGAAGCGATCGCACCGTTCTTTTTCAAAGCCTTTTCGTCATCACTGTGCCAAGCCATTCCTTCTTCACCGCTATGATACAGATTAAGTAGGCAAGAGTTAAATGTTTCGCCTGACTTTTCCTCAATTAATTCTTTTACTTCTAGAAGTTCTTTGGTCCAAGGCAAAGCGGATTTAGTGGTCTTTGAATAGGTGTAGTCAAACGGTTTGTCGCCATACCAAGCAACTTTTCGCTTTGTAATTATCAATTTTCCGAAAATTATTGCTTTGTCGTTTTCCCATTGGATGTTCTTGAACAATTGATCGAAGTAATCTTGGGCTTTTTTAGTGCTAAGAATTGGCCCGTAATAATTTACTTCTCCATCATTCGGTAATATGTTCGATATGGGATCGCTGTTAAATAAGTCCATTGTTCATCTTTCTAATGACTTCAACGGTTCTTTGGACCGAATTCCTTGAAGTTATCTGAATCCTTCCAATACTCATGGCATTTGGCTTGCAGGCTTTTTAAAAACTTGGAATTGGGCTTCGTAGTTTCAGGTGACAGATCATAAAGCTCTTCGCACATGTCATAAAAGCTCTCTAGAATCTGCTTACTACTTGAACCACCTTTATAAACAACCAGACAACTTAATGGAGGTCTTCCGTTTTTCACTTCACTGAGCGAAATGGCTTCCAAATCTTCATTGAATTCATCGCGATCCGAAGGAGTTTGAAAATTATATCCCGTATCAGAATCAGTATTCAACCTAGAAAAGGTAATCGTTTTATTTTCAACAGCTAAATCTATTAGTGTTTCTCTTATTTGTCGATTAACGTATAATTCTTCCATAAAGCACAATTTATAAGCTCAAATGTATGATTTTATTAAGTAAGCGTTTGAAAGTCGTTGAAATCGTATTTGGTCAGTTGCAAAAAGAAACCAAAGCCCGTCTTTCTCTGGATTGGAACAATTGAAGAATCAACGTACATTGTATTTCAGTTGCTAAAAGTGTCTTTAATTTTGATGCAGGGAAGGTCGAACTCTACTCGAACTCTTTAACAGTTAATGTAAAAAAGTCATTTTAATGCTTTTCACATCGTGTAGTAATTGGTTTTAATTATTCTTGCCTGGTCAGTATTATAGAGTCTCCAACGATTGATAATACAAATGTCAAATATTTTGTTTCTCTTAGCTCTGTTGGTTTTGTCCATTCTCCTGAATAAGAAACTTTTTCTACAAGAATAGAAACTTTGGTGTCACATCAAAAACACATCATTTAGTAGAACACTTTCTATTCAGCACCCATAGAGTTAAAATCACTCGCTCCCTCAAGGACGTTCAACAGTAAGCATCAATGCAGTCAAGAAGGCTTGAATGCATTGATGCTTAATATGTTATAACCATCCCTTCCCTTTTCACACGCACACACACCAGAAAAATTAGTATTACTTTAGTCCTCTAAAACAGCTACTTATGATTAAGAACACTTTACTATTCTTAACACAACTAACTACCTTGTCTGCTAAAGCGCAGGAAGTTGTATGTACCCAAGGAGATTCATACTCTAATGCAAGTGGAAGTATCGACTTTACGATAGGCGAAGTAGTTATTAACACAGGAACTGATGGAACCAACGATATTACACAAGGTTTCCATCAAACCAACTGGAACTTTTTAAGAGTGGAGGACTTTGCTCCCAACTACGAAGCCATTATTTTCCCCAACCCAACAGAAGATGTATTGAGCGTCAGAACAAGCACGTTCGAGAATGTGACGTACACGTTGTTTAATGCGCAGGGAAAAATTGTATTGCAGGATATTCTATCTGCCGAGCCCCCCCCCCCTATTCAAGTAAGTCAATTATTTCCAGGTAGTTATTCTTTGACTTTAAACAATGAAACACAAAACCTGAAAACATTTAAACTAGTTAAAGCACACTAATAAATAATTTATGAAACGAATACTATTATCACTTGTTGTTATAGCAACAATCTCACTAAGCTCTTTTGGACAAGTGCCAGAAGGCTTTAAATACCAGGCAGTTGTAAGAGATGCAGGTAACGTTATATTGAATAACCAGGCGGTTGGAATGCAACTGACAATCCAACAAGGGAGTATTGGTGGAACGGCAGTATATACCGAAACGTTTGCCATTACAACAAACGCCTATGGTTTATTAAATCTTGAAATTGGAACAGGATCAACATCAGATGATTTTGCAATAATCGATTGGTCATCGGGACCTTATTTTATGGAAACTGCTGTTGATGTTACCGGAGGAGTAACTTATGTTGTAATGGGCACTAGCCAATTAATGAGCGTTCCTTATGCGTTGTAAGCAAAGACTTCTGGAAACGGTCAAGGACCAACAGGCCCGCAAGGACCAATAGGAAATAACGGAGCAACAGGCTTAACAGGCCCACAAGGACTGATAGGAAATGACGGAGCAGTTGGAGCAACAGGCTTAACAGGCCCGCAAGGACCAATAGGAAATGACGGAGCAGTTGGAGCAACAGGCTTAACAGGCCCGCAAGGACCGATAGGAAATGACGGAGCAGTTGGAGCAACAGGCTTAACAGGCCCGCAAGAACCAATAGGAAATGATGGAGCAGTTGGAGCAACAGGAGCAGACGGACAAGGCGGTGTTACAACTGCAGGTTTAAATGTCACAATTACGGGTGCAGGAACAGGGGTAGATCCTTATGTGGTTAATGCTACGGATAATTAACTCCCTGCTGGAGGTTTAGATGGACAAGTACTGACAATGGTTGGAACTATCCCTACTTGGATTACAAAATCACCTTGTGGTGTTGCTATAGGGGATTATTACGCGGGAGGAATTGTTTTTTATAAAGACGCATCTGGCTGTCACGGTCTTGTTGCAGCTACCACAAACCAGCCTAGTGCTGAATGGGGCTGTTATGGAACTTTAATTACTGGAGCCGACGGAACTGCAATAGGTACAGGAAATCAAAACACAATTGACATCGAAGCAGGATGTACTGCAGCAGGAACGGCTGCCGATATTTGCGCAAATCTTTTACTAGCGGGCTATACAGACTGGTTTTTACCTTCATATGATGAATTGAATTTAATGTATGAAAACATAGGCCAAGGAAATGTTTTGGGATTAGGAAATGTTGGCGGTTTTAATAGTAACTACTATTGGAGTTCGACGGAGGACACAGCCAACGCTGCATGGATTCAGCATTTCTCCAATGGTTCCCAGTACGTCACCATAAAGTCCAACAACATCTATGTTCGTTCAGTGAGGTCTTTTTAACCATTTAAATTATATATTATGATTTACCTGTGGTCAAGGATGAGTGCACAGCAGGTTTTTTCAGGAGTGGGTAGTTGGCTATAACGGTTTGCAAATAGGCACTGGCGGCCTATCAAATATAGCACTTTTGCCGCTTGGGTTTATTTGCTGTTATACACATTTCATTCATTAAACAAGTCAATCTATGACTATGGTTTAGCATAAGTAAAGAAAAAATTCTTTTTGATAAAGTGGTGATCAATCATTAACCCTGTTTTTTCATCTACTAAATAAGGATTTTTCTCATATGTTATTTGAAGTTCATAATCTCCTTCTGAATTATACTTGTCGACCACAATATAACCTTTTCCTGCCTCAACTTTTGTATATGGGACATCATAACAATAGCTAGTTCCGTCATCCCACTTGAAGAAGTAGTCTTTCTTTAATCTCGGAAGTTTCAGGTACAGTCTAACAGGGTTATGAAGCACCAAAGTATCACTTGAATAAAGTTGCTTCTTAGAAACCTGAAGAGTATCAGAGTAGTTCTTATAGAAGTACAAAGGATCTCTATGAAGTTCATATTGAAGGCCTTCGAGTTTAACCAATAATACTGAAGTTCCGATTTGTCGAGAAATACCATCTTCACCACGAATAGTAGCGTTCAAAGAAACTCCAATAGTGTCTTCGATTATTTTTAAGCTATCAATAAACGCATCAGGAAGAGAATTTCCACCTTCAAAGGTAGGAGGAGCACTTGTTATTCCTTGAGTATACAAAGTGCCTTTAACTACTTCCCATTTAAGTTCTGGCAAGTGTGGTACAAAGTGATGAACTTCAAAACTTTTGAAATACGCGAGACTGTCTTTATGAAGACCGATAATTGGATGTTTGTCATTCGGTTTCCCTGATAGTCTAAACTGATCTAATGCAGTCCAGCGAATTTTTGGATCGGGTAATGATATGAATCTATAATTAAATTGCTGAGCATTTACTGTCTCTCCATTGACTAAATATGCATTAACAACATAATGTTCAACATATCCTTGTCTAAGAATGTGAAAGCAAGAATCTCTGTCTTCAATATTCACTCCTTTAGAGTCCACGATGAACAGGTTTGGATATTTATTGATTGAGTGTCCAATCATGTTGTAGGTCAAGATGTCGGAACCAAATTGCTTGGGTTTATTCTGTCCGAGTGTGTGTTGCGAGACAAGTAAAAATATAAGAAGAGGTATTCTCATGTTTATATAACCCATTGTTTATTGATTCGGTACAGTGGTCTTTATTGTGTATAACAATTGGATATAGTGCACTATTGTTTATATCTATTATAGTAAAAGTACGAATTTATTTGTCTGAATTAAACCTATAACTACACACCTTAAAATGTGCAGATAGCATTCTAATTACGAAATAAGAGGAGTTAAAACGACAAATGCCCACCTAAAGGTGGGCATTTAAGCCATTTGGGTGGAAGGCGGGATTCGAACCAGAGAAAGCGATAGCTTTTGAAGAGGAAGGCTCGTCCCAGAAAGGACGAAAAGTCTGACGTACGGCTCTCGGTGCAGTACCGAGTAATTATGGTAACAAAAAAAGGCCTTGCCAAAGCAAGACCTTTAATTCTGGGTGGAAGACGGGATTCGAACCCGCGACCCTCGGTACCACAAACCGATGCTCTAACCAACTGAGCTACAACCACCGTATATCCCCATCAATTTGGAGGCGCAAATATATATAATTCCATCTATAATTTTCATACCTGAGTAAGAAATATTAATTTAAATTCGAAGTATTTCAATTTAAGTTCAAAGCGACATGCAAGATCACCTTTTTAAAGAGTTTGAAATCAGAGTTTTTGACGAATCTTACACCAGGATTTCAAAATGCTTAAATCTTTTAAATGAAGACGAGATTTGGTATGCTCCAAACGATCAAATCACCACAGTTGGAAATACCGTACTCCATTTAATTGGAAATGCACGCCAGTGGATCATAACCGGGATTGGTCAAGAAGAAGACAATCGAGAGCGAGATGATGAATTCAAAGTTGATTCTAGAGTGAGTAAAGTAGAACTTGAGAGCGCACTAGCTGAACTTCAAAAAGATGTAGAACCGATTCTCTTTGGTTTAACCAATAAGCAGATTAATAAGGTAACAAATATTCAAGGCTTCGAAGTAAGTGGTTTTTCCATTCTGATCCATGTCATTGAGCACTTCTCTTACCACACAGGGCAAATCTCACTGTTGACAAAGCTTATGAAAAATGAAGACCTCGGATATTATGAACTTTCGTAATTATGAATGAAAGTTATAAATTATGAGTTATAAATGATGAATTATCCACTCCGTTGACCGAAGGTCATCTTGCGCCTCAATCCAACTCTTCATAATGCCTTTTACGCCTACCTACGCTGCCGGTTGTCTTCAAAAGTCACACTTTTTTCTTGCGGTTAAAATCTACCCATCACACTGTCAATTATCAATCACCTAGGAATTCGAAAAATCGATCCGTCTAGCATTGCAAAACACCTCGAAAGGAAATCAATTTAAGCATCGATTGAACGATTTAAAGTTCTTTAACGACTCTTGTTGATAATCTTCCCTCCAAAGCTTTCATTCGAACGGAATCTAAGCTATTTTTGCAAGAAATAATTTTATATGCTTAAAGTAGGAGTTCTTGGTGCTGGTCATTTGGGTAAAATCCACATTCGCTTGTTATTGGAATTGAATGATAAATTCGAATTCGTAGGGTTTTACGATCCTAGCGATAGTAATGCTGCAGCGGCAATTGAAGCCTACAAAATCAAACGCTTCGAAACAATTGATGAACTTCTCGACGCTGTTGATTGTGTTGATATCGTCACGCCAACAATTTCGCATTTCGATTGCGCTTCAAAAGCACTTCGTAAGAGCAAACATGTATTTATTGAGAAGCCTGTTACCGAAACTGTTGAAGAAGCAAAGATCTTAAGCGATCTAGCGCATGAGGCCGGAGTGAAGGTTCAAGTAGGGCATGTTGAACGTTTTAACCCAGCCTTTCAGGCCGCAGTTCCGTTCTTAAAGAACCCGATGTTTATTGAAACGCACAGATTGGCTCAATTCAATCCTCGTGGAACGGACGTTCCTGTTGTTCTTGATTTGATGATTCATGACTTAGATGCTATTTTAAGTGTTGTAAAGTCAGGTATTAAGAGGATTTCGGCGTCCGGAGTTTC